>CBFGQN010000255.1:0-6318 GCA_965650895.1 uncultured Ignavibacteria bacterium
CAAGAGTTCCCAGCGTCGCGGCAAGGCCGAAGAAAAGACGTGCAAATCTGTTTATAGTCATACGGAATCAATCTATACAGGATCAATCTATACAGGGGGAGTCGTCTCCAAACTCCAAAAATCGGTCCCTCTACGAAAAGAGGTCGGGAGACGAAGGACGTTTCCCGACCCGGTGCAACGTACACCCCGCCCGGGGAATTGTCACGGATAGACGTTCGACGAGTATTCCTCGGCCGACACTCTCCAGGAGTTATCCGTTTCCATTCCGCGGAGTTGCAGGTTCTCCCACTCCTCTTCATCTTCCCGGAAGAGAGTCACGGCCTGTTCAAGCGTCTTGAGCATATCTCCGGCGGAATAGTTCTTGAACAGAAAGCCGGTGCCGGTCTTCTTTGCGGCGTTGTACTTCTCTATCGAATCGCTCAGTCCACCCGTATCGTGGGCCACCGGCACAGTGCCGTAAGCCATGGCATAGAGCTGGTTCAGTCCGCACGGCTCGAACTGCGAGGGCATCAGCAGGATGTCTGCTCCGGCCTGCATCAGGTGGGCCGTCTCCTCGTCGTAGCCGATTTTCAGGCCCACGTTCTTCTTGTGTTTCTTCGCCTCTTTCTCCAGAGCCTTCGGAATCTTTCCGGTCCCCTCACCCATAATCACCACCTGCGCCCCCATCTTCACGATATCGTCCATGGCACTGATCACCAGGTCGTAGCCTTTCTGTTCGACCATGCGGGCGATCATGCAGATGATCGGTGTGTCCAGGTTGGCCTCCAGCCCGAACGCCTTTGCCAGAGCGGTCTTGTTCTCGTACTTGCCGGTCAGCGAATCGGCGTCGTATTTCTCCTCGATCAGCTTATCGATGGCCGGATTCCAGATCTCGGTGTCGACGCCGTTGAGAATACCGTGTAACTTGTTCTTGTGCTTGCGGATCACACCCTCCAGACCCGCCCCGTACTCCTTCTTCATGATCTCCTTGGCATAGGTCGGCGAAACGGTTGTCACCGCGTCGGCGAAGACGATGCCGGCCTTCATCATGTTCAGTTTCCCGTTGTGGGCGACGCCCGAGGGACTGAAGAGTTCTTCGGAGAGACCGGTGCTTGCAAAGGAAGACTCCGGGAACTCCCCCTGATAACTCAGGTTGTGGATTGTGAAGACGGTCTTTGTCTTTTTGAAGAAATCGTTATCGGTGTAGAGTTCTTTCAGAAAGACCGGAATCAGTCCGGTCTGCCAGTCGTTGCAGTGGATGATATCCGGCTTCCAGCCGAGCCGGAAGCAGGTTTCGATTGCGGCTTTCTGGAAGAAGATGAACCGCTCGTCGTTGTTCGCGAAGTCCTTGCCGGTCTTCGGGTTGACGTAGGCCCCCTTGTATGGCTCCAGATAGTCGTCGTTGGTGACGAGATAGACCTGGACTTTTGCCTTGGAGTTAACGACCTGCGAGCTTTTGACTGTCGCCATCGTCTCCTTGCCGGAGACCATGATCGGAATGTCCTTCAGCCGCTTGATCTCATGAATTCTGTTGCGTCGTTCGCTGATATTTCCGTATTTCGGCGCAATGATGCGGACATCGTGGCCAAGCTCTACAAGAGCCAGAGGAAGAGTTGCACTGACATCGGCAAGCCCTCCGGTCTTGATGAATGGCGTGACCTCGCTCGTGACGAAGAGTATGCTTTTACTTGCTGCCATATGCAGTAGACGTGGTTATCGAGAGACACGTGAAGTATCACCCGGCATGGCGACACTAAGCTCCAAAGATACGGAAATCGGCGGTGACGACAATTTGTCCGCACACCCTATTGCATTCGCTGTTTTGCTTGAAACAAACTGAATTACGGCTTTTTTGTGACCAATCGGCATTCACGACCCGCACGGCATCTCTTCCCGCGGCTCAACTGCGGGGACTATATGAGAGGGGAATGGTATCGGGACGATATTCTCTCCCTTGTTGAAAGCGGAGTCGGTGGCTTTGTCCTGTTCGAAGGGAGTGTGGAGGAGGCGGCCGGAACGATTGCCGATTTGCGGAAAGGGACGGATCATCCGCTATTGTTTGCGGCTGATTGCGAGTTCGGCACGGCAATGCGGTTCGGCGGAGGGCTGCACTATCCGGCAATGATGGCTCTCGGGGAGGGGGATGATCCGGTGCTGACCGAGGAGATCGCCCACAGGATTGCTCTGGAAATGGGGGAAATCGGGATCGACTGGAACTTCGCTCCGGTTCTCGATGTGAATTCCAATCCGGAAAACCCGATCATCAACATCAGGTCGTTCGGCGAGAACCCGGAAAAGGTGGCGCGGCACGGTGCCGCATATATCCGGGGGATGCTTTCGGGGGGCGTGATCCCCTGCGGCAAACATTTTCCCGGTCACGGCGATACCGCCGTCGATTCCCATATCGGTCTGCCGGTGCTCCACCGGAGTCCGGAGGAGATGGAGCGACTTGAGCTGCTTCCGTTCCGCCGGGGGATCGAGGAGGGACTGCTCACCATCATGTCTGCCCATCTCTCCGTTCCGGCACTCGATCCGCAAGGATTGCCGGCCTCGCTGTCGCCGACTATCCTGAACGTTCGGCGGAAATCTCTCGACTTCAACGGCGTGATCGTTACCGATGCGCTCGATATGGGAGCGATTGTCGAAACATACGGAGCGGAGGAGGGGGTCGTTATGGCGTTTATTGCCGGGAACGATGTGCTGGAGATTCCGCAGAACCCTCACAAAGCGCTTCAGGCATTATCCGATGCTGAAGCTCAGGGGCGGATTCCAGCCGAGAGAATAGCCGAAAGCGGGGAGCGACTTGACGGACTGGTTCAATGGAGCATCACGCACGGATGGAGAAAGGACGAGACCGATTTCCGGTACTTTGACCGTGAGGAGAGTCTGGCCCTTGCGTTGCGGGGGGCCGGGAAAGGACTCAGAGTGGAGGGGGTGTTGCCGAACGCCCATGAAGACCCTCTGCCGGTCCTCCTTCTGACCGACGGGAATGAGGATGAATCGGCGGAGCGGGAGGGGATGCTTCGGGAGTTCGGTTATCGGATTGCCGGACGAATTCCTTTCGATGCGGATGTGTCGGTCGGCGCCGGAATCGATCTGCCCGAACGTCTTCTGGTCCTGACCTCGATCAGGCCGCGCGGCGGGGCAGGGACGATCGGGTTGGGCCGGGCTCAACAACGCCTTCTTGCGCGGATCGATCCGTCGGCATCCGTCCTCCTGAACCTGGGCAACCCCCACCTGCTGGCCGATACGGAGTTTGCCCTGCGGATCGATACGTTCTCTCCCGCCCCCTCAAGTCTTCGGGCCGCCCTGCTACGCCTTGATGAACTGCGATGACAAACACAACACAGGGGGGCAAAAACAGGGGCAAAGGTTTTTGCCCCCTACGGTGCCGGATGCCGCATCTCATACACTTCTGCACTCTCACACTCCTGCACTCACCCGCAAACAGGGGCAAAGATTTTTGCCCCCTACGGGTCTGCTCTTCTATGTAACTTCACTCTCCGGTTTCTGTTGTTCCCGGAGGTTTCCTTTCGACTTCACATTCAATATGAAATTCGCCATGCGCCATTTCCTTCTGTTCATTCTGCTATCTCTTCCGGTTCTTTCCCTTTCGGCCCAGCATAGCGAGCTCTCGCCCGAGGAGAGGGGGCGGGAATTTGCCCGCGAAACGCTGCGGGAGAAAATCCGGTTCGATACCGCCACGTTCCATCTGCTTCCGACGGTCGGTGAGATCCGGTCCCGTTATGCGATGGAAGTCGGGAAAGGGGAGGTTGAAGTCCTTGCCGCAGAACGTGAGGGGGTCGTCAGCGCCGATCAGGCTCCGGAGTCGGAGGTCCACGCGGCGATCAATCCGCTCGACAGTACAAATATCGTTGTCTCTCCGATCCGTCAGTCGAACGGTTCGCTGCTCTGCCCGATATACTATACCAAGGATTTCGGAACCTCCTGGACCAAAAGCAGCTACCTGAATCTTCCTCCGCACAATAATGTGACGGTGCTCGGCGGGGGTGATCCGGTCTTTGCCTTCGATGCCGACGGCCGTGTCTATTTCACCTGGATCAACATCTATGCTTCGAGCAGTTTCCAGACGATCTACTCGGGGATGTTCTGGGCATACTCCGATGACGGCGGGGCGACGTGGCGGGAGGAGGAGAACAATCTGGTGGCCCTGGACAGCTCCTCTCTGGGAGGGCCGATCACTCTGTCGGACAAACAGTGGATGGCGGTCGACCGGACCGGATCGGAGTGGCGAAGCCGACTCTATGTTGCCTTCGTGGAGTTGAACGCCCAGAGCGGCGCCTCGAAAATTGTGGTGCGGCACATGCAGCCGACGGAGGGGAACATGAGCTTTGCCCAGGAGTCGGTTCCGGTCTCCACGGGTAATTTCAATCTGGTTCAGTTCTCTTCGATCGACATCGATGCCGACGGATATGTCCACGTCTCCTTCTTCGGCCAGCACCGGACGCAGGGTTGGGGGTTGTGGCACAGTCTCTCGACCGATGGAGGAGCCTCGTTCTCGACACCGAACCGTATCGCTCCTGTCGCCTTCGGCAGCACCCGTTTCGGAGCTGCGGCCAACAGAAGCATCCAGGGGATTCAGGACGACCGGCTCTATCCGGCTCCTCACATCGTCGCCGACAGATCAGCCGGGACCGGAGAATTCGGCGGAGGGACGCTCTACGCCGTCTGGACGGCGCTGGGGACGACCGGGGATGAGGGGAACGGATACAACGTCTACTGCGCCCGGTCGACCGACAACGGGACGACCTGGGAGGAACCGGTTGTCGTCCATAATGATGAAAATGAGACGGCTACCGATCAGTTCTACTCCAGCGTCAGCGTGAACGGGGAGGGAGTGGTCGCCGTTTCCTGGTACGACAAACGCGAGGACGTCAGCCAGCGGATGGCCCACTACCGGGTGGCCTGCTCGTTCGACGGAGGGACGACGTTCGGTCCGAGCGTGGCGGTGACATCGGCCCCCACCGATTTCTCGACGATCGGACGACAGAACGGGGATTTCGGCGTCGGCGAGTATACACAGGTCCTGACGACCCCGAACTATGTGATCCCGGTCTGGTCGGACGGACGGAGCGGCAACGGCAACATGGATATTTATGTCGGCTTTGTGCCGATCGACAAGACGTCGCTGAGCGTTGGAGAGCCGGAGCGGGTCTCGGTGGTCGATCGAACCGTCTCCGAGCTTTCTCTCGGACCGAATCCGGTCTCCGGTACTGAGAGCCGGTTGCGGTTCAGGCTGACGAGGGGAGGAGTTGTGACGGTTGCGGTGGTGGATGTTGCCGGTCGCGAAGTGCTGCAACCGGTTCCGGGAGAGTTCCGTGCCGCTGGAGAACATGAAGTGGCGATTCCGACATCGGGACTGACCGGCGGAGATTATTTCGTTAGCGTTCGGACGAGCGACGGGGTGGTGATGCGGAAGCTGACGGTGGTGCGGTAGGGATTGCCGGTGTAAAACGTACGCGGATGACGCGGATCGGGACGGATGGAGACGGATTCGGATCCGCGTTCATCCGTCCCGATCCGTCTTATCCGTGTACTATTTCCACCCCCGCATTCCCCCGCTTTTCCTTCCTCTTTGTACTTTTACCGATCGAACGGGAAGAGGGGACGATATCGTTCTTCCCGCAATCCGTTGACAAACGCCATTTTTCATCGATTCGCATACCATGAAAGAACGTATTCGCATCGCCTCCGGGCAGGGATTCTGGGGAGATCTGCTCTCCGCACCGAAGGATCAGGTCACCCAAGGACCGGTCGACTATCTGGTGATGGACTATCTGGCCGAGGTGACCATGTCGATCATGCAGAAGCAGAAGCTGCGGAATCCCGACCTCGGCTATGCCCGCGATCTGGTCACAACGATCGACGAAATCCTGCCGACCCTTGCCGAGAAGAACATCAAAATGATCACCAACGGCGGCGGGGTGAATCTGGAGGCGTGTCGCGATGCGATTCTGGAGGTTGCCCGCAAGCACGGGATTCCGCTGAAGCTGGGAATCGTCACCGGCGACAACATCCTCGATGATATCGACGAATTGACGGCTGCCGGGGCGGAGTTGAAGAATATGGAATCGGGAGAGGAGCTGGGGCCGGTGCGGGGGAAACTTCTCTCGGCGAACGTCTATCTGGGGGCCGCACCGGTAGTGGAGGCCCTGCGGAGGGGAGCGCAGATCGTCATCACCGGACGAACGACCGATACGGGACTGACGCTGGCGCCGATGATTCACGAGTTCGGTTGGGAAATGAACGACTGGGACAAAATGGCGGCCGGGACGATTGCCGGTCATATCATCGAATGTGGCGCCCAGGCCAGCGGCG
>CBFGQN010000256.1:0-6304 GCA_965650895.1 uncultured Ignavibacteria bacterium
GCCAGTCCGGTGATCCCCTTCCCATGGCTCCATGTCATGGAGTATATCTTGTATGTCTTCATTGTTCCTGCTCCGTTTCCGGTGAGCGTGTGGGCGAACATCTTGCCGGAAGGTTCCTGCCGACAGACTTCTTCAATCGCGGGGAATATGCCCCGGTTGTGTGCGCAGACGTCAGAAAACGGACGGGCGTGGAGGTCGGTCGGGAGCGACCGGTGGAATTGCGGGGAGGTTCAGGTCCGGAAGTATGGGACGAGGAAGAGCATGATCCGGGAAAAGGGGATAGTGCCCGGCAAACGAAAGGCTGAGTACCGTTCCGCAACACCAGCAGCCGGGGGGACACCGGTCGCCGGTGTGATCCGGTCCTTCCGGTTCGGTATCGCCCGGTTCGACAACCGGAAGAGATGAGTCCGAAGCGTCACAGGGATTCTCCGCACATGCCCTGACTTCCCACCCTTCTCCACAGCCCTGTTCCTCTGCGGAGTTGATCTCGTCGGAACAGTACTCATCGGCATTGCAGACCTCCTCTCGGCTACATGTTCCGTAGATCGGAGAGAGTCCTCCCATCGCCATCACGAGCACAACGGCGACGAGACGGACGAAATGGTTGCGGTATGGAATGAAGAACGACATCGAATGTAGAAATTCGCTCCTTATCGGATGCAAAGAATATAGGGAGAAGAGGAGAAAGAAATAAAGGAAAACTGTTCTGCGGAATGTAAGGCGTATGTGGCTCTTGTTCCCGATATTTGTTCAAATCGCTCAATCAGCGGCAGCTTTGTCCAGAGGTTGCCTGCATAACCATCAACCAACACAAGAGGTACGCCATGAGATCATGCATTCTCATCGTTCTGGCACTTTTCACTATCACGTTCACTGCCCAGGCTCAGGAGCTTGAGTCCGGAAGCACAGCTCTGATGTTCGAAATTGCCGGCTTCGGACAGTTCGGCCTTTCGGGAAGTATGGCCGGAAGCACCACGCTTCTTCCCCTGTCGGTTCCCCAGGACAGCGTCTTTGAAGATCTTCTCAGTGGAACGTTGTTCCCGATCTACGGTATCGGCGTCAAGGCATTCGTCACCGACAACTTCGCGATTCGCGGTGTGCTCGGGCTGAACTACTCGTCGGAGACGACACGGACGCCCGGTGTCGACTCAACGGGTAACCCGGTTACCATCGAGCGGACCGATAACATGTTTGTCGGTGCCGTCTCTCCCGGCTTCGAGTATCACTTCCCGATGGCCGGTCCGGTCTCCGGCTATGTCGGCGGCATGATCAGCTACACAAGTGGTGTGAAGACGACCGGACCGGACGATGCCCAGACGTCGAACAGCAGCTCCTCTTTCCTTCTGGGTCCGATTCTCGGTGCGGAGTTCCTTCCGTGGGACAACTTCAGTCTCGGTGCGGAGTATTTCCTTGCCTTCTCTTCGACCTCCACCAGCACAAAGATCGGGGATGCGTCGACCGACGGCCCGAGCTACACGAATATCGGCACCGGCAACTTTGCGGTTCGGGCCAGCCTCTACATCAAGTAAACCCGGGATTGTGGAGGGACCGAATGTTCCGGATCGTACGATTCGGCAACAGGTTGATCGTTGGAGACGGATCTGTCCGCACGGTGGAGGTTCCGTGCGGACAGTCCGCTCTCTGTTTTCATGAAGTGAGAGACCGGATATTTGATTCACCATCAGAAACCGGTAAATTTTCTCCGACTTTTCATTGTTCACTCAAATCCGGAATGGTCGTGGCTGCCTGAGTCCTTTCCGTACGTTCTATCCGGATCTTCTTGTCCTTTTCGTTCCGTCGATGCGGCGTGGAAGGGCGTCGGCATGTATCGGGATGGAAAGGAATATTTGTCTCGTTGAAGAAATTCCGCGAACGAATTTCTCCTTCCGGAACTCTATGGGATAGCGCAAACGTTTGATCTGGGACGGGGGGGAGGGAACCGATCGGACTCCCGTATCGGCTGTGTGGGGGATCGAAGGATATTCGTTGACAGTTCTCCCGGGAAAATCTCATGAGAATGGCAAAACAGAACGACGAAAACAGAGCATCGGATTCTTCCCCCGACTCTCACGGCGAGGGACGCGGCGGTTTGCGGAACTGGACCAGGGAAGAGGATCAACTGATCCGCAAGTGGTACCCGAAAAAAGGCTCTCCTTACCTTGAAACCCTGCTCGACCGTACCCGCTCGGCGATCCAGGCCCGGGCCGAAAAGCTCGGTGTACCGGGGACGATTCGTCCCTGGACAAACAAGGAAGAAGTCTTTCTGAAACATAACTACGGCAAACGGACCGCTACCGAAATCGCCAAACGTCTCGGCCGGTCCGAGCAGAGCGTCAGAGGAAAGCTCCATATCATGGGATATACCGGTCCGGCAAGTCGGAAGTGGACAGCCGGGGAACTGGAGTATCTGCGAGAGAACTATGGGAAGTTCTCTACAAAGAAGATGGCGCGGGAGCTGGATCGGACGATTGACGCGGTGGAGATCAAGGCCGGACGTATCGGCCTTTCGCGCAAGAAGCATGTCCTGACCGACAAGGAAAAGGAGTGGATTATCCGAAATCTCGGCACTATCTCCTATCTGAACATGGCCAAGCGCTTCGGGGTCAGTCCGCAGCTTGTGCAGAACATCGCACACGAGCACGGATACCATCCGAAACCGAATATGCGCCCCTGGACTGAGCAGGATATCGAGTATCTTCGCAGGCACTACGGCATTATGTCCCGTAAACAACTTGCCGAAGCTCTGGGGCGGACGGTCAACACGGTGCAGGATCGCGCCTGCAAACTGGGGTTGACCCGACAGCATACTCCGTCGAAGCGATGGTCGAAGAAAGAAGAAGAATTTCTTCGGCAACAGGTCGGCAGGATGACCAAGGAGGAACTTGCCCGAAAGCTGGGGCGCTCCTACAATTCGGTAGCCGGAAAGATCCAGATGATGGGGCTGAGCGGCTCGCGTTCCGCCGGAGGTCGG
Source organism: uncultured Ignavibacteria bacterium (assembly GCA_965650895.1). Taxonomy (GTDB): domain Bacteria; phylum Bacteroidota; class Ignavibacteria; order OLB7; family OLB7; genus JAGWAZ01. The sequence continues at coordinate 2,972 of CBFGQN010000256.1, forward strand.
GGAGGCAAAGGGAAAGTCTGGAGCGGGGAGGAGGAAGATCTGCTGCGGCAGAAATACGCAACGGAAAGTATTGAAGAACTTGCACGGCTTCTGGGACGGAGCGTCAACTCGATCCGTGGAAAGATACGTATGATGGGATTGCACAATTCATCGGGGGAAACGAAAGGCGAATGAGCGAACCGGCAAACAATCCGAATTCCGATCGTTACGACGATCCGTTTATCCGCATCCTTGAGCTCTATATCCTGAAGGCTGTGGGGGCGCTGGAGAAAGAGGATGAACAGAGTATGAAACGATTGACCCCGGAGTTGCAACGGATCTACGGTATCAATACCGGCTGGCTGCGGATTGTCGAAAAGGTGATGGAGTTCCCTCCGGGAGCTCCCGACGAGATCCGCTCGCTCTGGCTGGAAAGAAAGGAAGAGGTTGCGCAAACCGAAGGACGGCGGCTGCGCCCCGAGGAATTTGCCCGCGAGTTTGCCGACTTCTGTTTCCAGGATGAGGATGAGGAAGAGTGAGGGAGTGGGTGAGTGAGAGTGTGTATGAGTGAAAGTCTCTTCATCGTATCTCCCGCTCACAAAGCCGACAGCTCACAGCTGACCGCTTCAAAGCTCACAGCTGACCGCTCAAAGCTCACAGCTGACCACTCAAAGCTCACAGCTGACCGCTCAAAGCTCAAAGCTGACCGCTCAAAGCTCAAAGCTGACTGCCCAAACCCGACACCCCACAACGTGCAAGAACCCTCCCCATCTCCTGCAACTATGCCGACACGTCCGATTTCAGACATTCATGATACGTTCCATTCCATTATTCCTGCTTGCCGGACTTTGTGAGATCGGAGGGGGATACCTTGTCTGGTTATGGTTGAGAGAGGGAAAGCCGGTCTGGTACGGTCTTCTGGGTGGAGGTATTCTTGCGCTTTACGGGGTTGTCGCAACCTTCCAGCCACATGATTTCGCACGCGTGTACGCAGCGTATGGCGGGGTGTTCATTGTGATGTCGTTGGCCTGGGCAATGATGCTTGACGGCTATATCCCCGACCGATACGATATCATCGGGGCTCTTATCGCATTGCTGGGCGTTGGTATCATTTACTACGCGCCACGGTAGTGGTAATGCCTGCAAGGTGTGGCGCGCGAGAAGTTGAGGGGGCATCTGCTTCGCTTGCTTGCTCTTTACGGGCCGACAATGCGGGTCTTATACTTCTTCCAGTATCTCTTCTTTGGAAGTCGGAAGATCGGTGTCGGTTCCGGAAGCCATCGGATCGTTCGACCCGGAAAGGGTCGACAACAATTCGATTGTCTCCCGATCTCCGCTCTGGCTCTGATGCCGTCGAACTCTTCCCGGTGTCTTCGTCCTTGCTCTGACCCCTGCAGCCTCCTCGTAAATCCTCTTCGGCGGCGTCTTCAGATCCCAGACCAGTCCGAGCCACTTGAGCATCACCAGACCGTAGTGCGAGAGATCGATCTCCCACCAGTAAAAGCCCTGCCGATCCGAAGCGTGGTACCGGTGGTGGTTGTTGTGCCATCCTTCGCCGAAGGTAATCAACGCGAGAATCAGGCTGTTGCGGCTCTCGTCATCGGTCTCGAAGCGGCGGCGACCGATCTTGTGCATCAGGGAGTTAATGGTGAAGGTCGCATGGTAGAGAAGCGTTGTCGAGATGAAGAATCCCCAGGTCAGAGCCTGCAGGCCGTTGATGCCGAGTTCGGGTGAAGTCGACGCAAGAATTTCTCCCAGAACAAACATCCCGACGCCGAGAAGTATACCCGGGATCACGTTGAAGCGTTGCAGCCAGCGGATCTCCGGATACTTCGCAAGATCGCGCACGCTCTCCGTGTCATAGTAGCTGTACTGCTTCGAAAGGATCCATCCCATGTGTGCCCAGTAGAGCGAACGGACGATCGGCGAGTGGATGTCTTCCTCGGTGTCCGAGTGCCGATGGTGGTGCCGGTGATGCGCCGACCACCAGAGCGGACCGTTCTGAAAACAGGAAGCCCCTGCCACCCCCATCAGGAACTGGAACGGACGACTGGTCTTGTAGGTGCGATGGGCAAAGTAACGATGGTAGAATGCGGTAATCGAGAACATGCGGAACGCGTAGGCCAGAACGCAGAGAGCGACGGCGGTCCAGCTTGCCCCGGCCCAGATGACCAGCAGACAGCCGAGATGAATGAAGATGAAGCCACCGTTCTGGATGTAGTCTCTCAGACTGAATGTGCGTTTCGTCATTGCTCTGATTTTGTTCACGAAGTTCCGCCGACCCTTTGCCGGAAGAAAATGGAAACTACGGAAAGAGTGGAGGAAAATCGGTGTTATTCTACGGTAACGGGTGTAACGGTAAGAAAGCGGCGGCTCGGCAACAAATCCCCGGAGTTCCGTCGAAACGGCAACGCAGAGAACGTTTCCGCCCTCTGCGTTGTCCGTTCGTCTATTTCTATGTTACCGTCCGATTGACGGACCAAGCGGATTGGAGGTCCTGCTGGAAGGATTGAAGAGAATGGAAATTCCCCCCCGGAACAGATTCTGCTTCCACGTCACGTCGGTGACCGGTTCGTTCAGACTGAGAGTTCCGGCCAGTTCCGGGCGAATGGAAATGACCGGTGTGATCCGGATGTCGTAGGCAAGGGTCAATGTCCCTCCCAGATTCAGTCCTGCCGTCTCCTCGATGTCGCCGCTTCTGACGTTCCGCTCCGTCCGCCCGTCGGCGAACCTGGCTTCCGTCGGTGATGCGATCTCCTCCTTCTGGTCATAGGTCGCGCCGAGCAGAAAACCGACCGTCGGCCCGATGCCGATTGTCAGCGGAACGTTCGGGCTGACCTGAAAGAGAAGCGTCGGCTCCAGCGCAATCGTCGTCAGTCCGGCGTCGATGGTGTAGCGACTGAAGATGGGGGACAGTTCGCCGCTCGGAGAGATCGACTGTCCGATCCGTTCCTCCGTCTCGAATGTGCTGCCGGTACTTGAAATTCCGGCCTTCAGACTCCAGCCGAGATGCGAAAGAAATCCCGCGCCGATTCCCGGACGCATTCCGATCACACCGGCAAACTGGAATCCCCCCCCGCTCCCTCCGGTGTAGAGAATCGAATCTCCCTGACAACTGATGACGCCCGGCCGTGTCACGAACTCGGCCGAGTTCGAAGCCAGTGCCCCCCCGCCGTATACGCCGAACTGCCAGAGTCCCGGAGTTGGCTGCCTTGCTTCGAATTGAGGTTCGGGAACCCGTTCGGGTTCGCCCCCTTGAGCCAGAAGAACATCCCCGCCGATCAGGATGGCGAGAAAGAACACGTTCGCCGGCCGTCGCATCATCGGGCGCGCCGCGGCGAGCAACGGCGTGCT
>CBFGQN010000257.1:0-6287 GCA_965650895.1 uncultured Ignavibacteria bacterium
GGGAGGGTGAATTGTCGAATGGCGAATGTCGATTTGCGAATGATACACCACACCGCACTTCGAACCAATCGACATTCGCCAATCGGAAATCGACATTCCTTCTGTCAAGGGGCAAAGGAGTCGGGAGGGTGAATTGTCGAATGGCGAATGTCGATTTGCGAATGATACACCACACCGTACTTCGAATCAATCGACATTCGCCAATCGACAATCGAAAATCATCTCCCGGTTTGCGATGTTTGCTTAAGTAATTGGGTCATTGAGTGGGGAAGGTCGAGACTGTTTTTGAACGCATGAAACTCCGTATATTCCTGACCTCAAACCGAGGTGGAAATGAAACGCGCTAACATCAATCCCGCCACCGGCTTGCCCTTGACGTCGTGGAGTCAGTCCGCAAAGGGTGAGTTGTTTCCGGAACCGGTTCTGGAGTTTCTGAACTCCTTGCCGATGACTACCGATACGCACGAGTGGTGCCTGGCATTCAAGGCCGGTCTCGTCAACCTTCTGCCCGACGTTGACAGCGTCGCGGTCAGCATCCGGCCGACGCTGGACCTCGACGATCCCGACAATGATCAACGTTACGGTGTCCAGGAGATCCAGAAGATCCACTCTCCGCAAGGGACGGTGAAGTCCCGGATCCGCCAGAAAATGGCCGAGTCCGATCCGTGGGTTGATCTGTATAACCTCGCGAAGGAGGGGCATTTCCCTGTCGACGAGTATCACCTGCCGGTCGGCATCGATTACTACTACCGTGGCCGGTCTCATATCGCCTCCATCCTTCTGTTCCGGAGAAAGCACGAACGGCAGATCTCATCCGATACGATTCAGCAGATGGAAAAGCTTGAACCGTTCTTCGTCAATCTGATCACGTCCCATATCGTGCTGCGCCGGCTCTCGCATCAGCATGAGATTACATTCCGGGATGTCGTCGAGAGGGTGGAGAGGGAGGAGAAGCTATCCAAGAGGGAATCCGAGGTGGCGGCCCTGCTCATCAGCGGTCATACCAGTCAGGAGATTGCCGAAGCAATGAGTGTATCCAAGAGGACCGTCGACAACCACATTGCCTCGATCTACCGGAAGACCGGCGTTTCGAACTCGCGCGAATTGACCAGGCTCTTCATTTCGCCCTGTGCCAATTAGGTAATTTTACCTATTGAACTGCTTCTGGCTGCTCCCTATCATGTGCCCATGATACAGCAGCAACTATTCCTGATCTGCCTGTTTCTGGTTACGCTGACCGGCATCGCCGGCGCGCAGACGCATCCGGGCAACCCTTCTGCGACCTACGTCGATGACTTCGACGGTACGGTCCAGATATCTGCTGCTGTCAAGACCGATTATGTTGTCATTGTTTTCCTGATGCCGGACGGTTCCTATGACTATGTGATCGATGTCCAGGAATTCACCTTCTCGGCCGACGGATGTACCGGCATCGGATCGATCCCGCTGAAGAACATCGTCGATGCCGTCGCTGACGATGCGGTGGAGGCCGGCGTCGGTCTCGGATACCCGAGTTGTTCTATGAATGCGTTTGAGGAAGATGTGGATGTCTGGACGATCAGTTGCGCAACCCGGTCCGGATCAGGATGCGGAACATACTTCACGAACTGTGGCACAGGCTGGTGCTATCGGACCTACGAGGTTGATTGCCCGGGAAGCGGGGGACCGGCCTCGATTCATCGATCGGGAGGAACGACATCGAGTTGTTCTTCCTGCTCCGGATCGGAAGGAACCTGTCCTACTTCAGGTTCACTGCAATAGAAAAGGCGTGCCGAAGCACGCCTCTCGATATCCGAATGGGTGTCGCAAACGAGTAGTTGATGTTAGCGCGTTTCTATCTCGGTTGCGGCACCTTTTCCGTTTCCGGCAGTCATGGGAAGTGTCGTAATCACGACCCCTCTCACGATTGCCTCCGTCCATGTCTCGGAGCCATCCGAGACGCTACGGCCGTCATATCGACCTACCAACGTCCGTCCTACAATGGGCCGATATGCCAAGACCGTCTCGCCTGCTGTGGGATGTCTCCTCTCGACGATCTGCCAGTGCCCTCCATACTCGACAACCAACAACATGTCGAACATGTCCGGTCCCGGCAACTCCATGCGTGGTTTGTGCATAGAGTCCTCCCTGATGATGATGGGAACTTCAGAGTGTCTTCATAGAGGTTCCCTTATCTCCGTAGATCCCCCGGGCATACACTATGCCCATAATGCAAAGGTAGTTTCCGTACGGCAAGCCCGGGTACTACTTCTGTACTACTTTCCTGAATGTGTTCTGTAGAAACAGCCGTGTTTGTGAGGAATCCGAAGGGGGATTCTGTGGGGAGCGTTACTCGTTTTCTTTTTCCTTCTTCTTCTGTCGGGCGATCATCTCCTTCATCGTCTGAAGCACCGATTCCGTCCACTCGATATGGTCCAGTGCCTGCGGATCGTTCAGGTCGATAACGTCTGAAAGCCGCTTCTCACCCGGATAGGTACCAACCGGCGAACCGGTATCGATAAGGAAGTCGCCGGATCGGGGAACATCCATTGGTCCCTCTCCGGTGAGGAGCCAGGCAGGATTCAGCCCGGCTCTGGTAAAGCGGGCAAGAACCTCTCCTCCCGGAACGGTGGGAGATTTCTTGCTCAGATACTGCGACAGTTGCGACTGATGCAGCCCGACCGTTTCTGCGAACAGACCCTTGCCCCGCTTGCCGTACCGCGCAATGATCCACTCTTCCAGTCGATTCCGTATTTGCGTAGCGAACTCCACGCTATTATTCACAAAATTGAATGAAGACTAAAAAATTTCTTGACAGAATTTGAATAATATCTTATATTGAGGCCGATGATTTAACACATCGCTAAAATAAGAGTTTCCACCGCAACAGCAGAAAAAGAAATCCGGAGAGCCAAATGATTCTCGGAAGAAACGAAATGCGCAACGGTCCTGTATCTGCCGGGATGCCGTGGAAGGGGAGAGAGGAGCATATCATAAGAGCGTCAGGCTCTCAAGCGGCCTCAACAACACTGAAGGGATTAAAATGAACCGAACCGAAGTAAGGGAGATGGATTTTTACCTTGGATGCGATATGCGGCTATAGTAGCTTCCCGCATTATCAACAGTTGATGGCTTATGCTGTATACCGCTTCCCATATCCGCTTCTTCCTCCCGCTCCTCGGAGTGCTTTTCCTGACGGGCACACCACTCCTTGCACAGAACCAACTTGTAGCCAATCCTGAAGCGGTAAAGCTTCGGAGGATCTGGATGCATGTAGAAGGCCACATCAGCTTTAACGAGTACGGCTCCAATATCTGGGGCGGGGTAGATATTTCGGGCGATGACACGGCAGACTTTGCAGTCTACCAGCGACAGAACAGTACTTGGTATTTCTACGAAGGGGGGAACCCTCCGAAGACCGAACCGTTCATGCAGCTTGACTCCGTAGGATCCATTCCTCCCTATGTCGCCGACTTCTGGGGTGATGGCCGTCTGCACATGTGGGTGGGCGATGGATACCGCGTAGTCGTTGACGGAGTCAGTCGCGTTTATGATCGGATTCGCCTTTATGAGTTGACTGAAGATGGAGTCAGTGACACATGGAGTCTCGAAGTTGATCAGGGGAAGAAGGAACCGGCAGTGGAACGCTTTCTTCGTGATATTTATGTGCTGGATATCGATAACGATAGCGTGAACGACGTCATTGTCACTCTTGGCGGCACTCGCCTTGACACAACGCGCACGGCGGATAAGGACAATCAGGTCTGGATATACTTCGGTGGAGCGAACTTTCAGTTGGATGAACCGGATGTGGTGATCAGAGATACGCATGAAGTTGGAGATGCTGACCCTTGGCAAGTACGATTCTCGGATTTCGATGGAAACGGCCAAATGGACATGCTTCTGGGAGGCGGATATCCCGGGAAAGGGGATCTGCTTCGGTTCTATTGGGGAGATGACAATTCTCCGACTTCTTGGGCGGAACGCCCCCCCCGACCGTGACCTTCCACTGATCCATGCGCAGACTGGTATCAACAGCATTATCAGTCTTCTCATTGCCGATTTTGACGGAGACGGCGCGGCCGATCTCGCCTCCCGGGAATACGAAGATGTGAACGGTGCGCGTGTGTACCTGAGTTCGCGCAAGAACATGCGCGAACGGAGCTTTACGCTGGAAGATGCTGATATATACTACGAGGGGGATTGGTCAATAAATTCCTTGTCAGCCGGTTCGCTCAATGACAGTACCGGTATCTATGATATGCTGCCGATCGGTGGACTCACGAAGCTCAATCACTATGCCCGATACTATGTGTCGGGAAGCGCAGAGGGACCGAACCACGATTATGAGGCATCCTATGTACCGGCAGAAGATGGAGTACTTAATCGGTTCATCTTCAGTTTTGGTGGAGAGATCGGCGATGTCAACAACGATGGCTGGCCTGACATAGGATATAGTACGCCGAACTACGGGGTAGCCACGTCGGGAATCGCTCTGATTTTGGCTGGAGGTCCATACATCCCCTTCGACGACCCGAGTACCGTCGTCGAAGAAGTTCCGATTGCCGGAGAGTCCGGAGGGTTGTTCCTCTGGCCGAATCCCGTCGTCGACGTCTTGCACATCGCCTGGCGGGGAAACCTGAAAGAGAAGCCTGTTCGTTTTGCCGTCTTCGACATGGTCGGACGGGAAGTCGTTTCCGGAAAGGTCGATCCGTATCGAGGTTCGGCAAAATGGGAGTGCGGGTCGGTGAATGACGGAACCTATGTGCTGGTTGTCTATGGCTCGGATGATCACATGATAGCGACGGCAAACGTAATAAAACAGACAGTAAACTAAATGACGTCAAGTGAACTGAAAGTGCCGCAAATGGATCAAAACGAAGGAAAAGAGATGGAGAATTACCTTGCATACGGGGGCCGCATCGGTTAACTTCAGCTCATGATCAATTGCTATGAATCATGCATTCAACACCTTCCCATATCTCTTTCCTCCTCCCGCTCCTCGGAGCGTTTTTCCTGACGGGCACACCACTCCTTGCGCAGAACCAGTTGGTAGCCAATCCTGAGGCGGTGAAGCTTCGGAGGATCTGGATGCATGTCGAGGGTCATATCAGCTTTAATGAATACGGCTACAACATCTGGGGCGGTGTGGATATTTCGGGAGATGACACGGCGGACTTTGCAGTCTATCAGCGGCAGGATAATATCTGGTATTTCTACGAAGGAGGAAACCCTCCGAAGACCGAACCGTTCTGGCAGAAGGATTCGGTCGGTTCCGTATTCTCCCCTCCCTATGTCAGCGACTACTGGAACAATGGGCAGAGATTTATGCTGTTGACCTATGCCTACTATCTAGAGGATGCAGAGGGGTTCGGTCGTTATTATGATCAACTATTTCTGCATGAGGTGACGGATACCGGAGTTAGCGATATTCCTGCGTATGAAATAGATTTTGGAAAGAAGGATCCGGCACTGGAGCGTTTTCTTCGTGACATTTACGTGCTGGATATCGATAACGATAGCGTGAACGACGTCATTATCACCCTTAGTGGAACCCGCCTCGACACCACCCGCACGGCTGACAAGGACAATCAGGTCTGGATATACTTCGGTGGAGAGGATTTTCAATTGGATGAGCCGGATGTGATTATCAGAGATACGCATGAAGTTGGAGATGCAAACAACTGGGACGTCCGATTCTTTGATTTTGACGGAAATGGCCAAATGGACATGCTTTTAGGGGGAACCTATGACGGCGTGGGCGATATGATCCGCTTCTGCTGGGGAGATGACAACTCCCCCGCCTCCTGGGCTGAGCGACCACCGGACCGTGATCTGCGATTGATCCACGGACAGATCGGCATCAACAGTTTTTTCGGCCTAGGCATCTATGACCTCGACGGGGATGGTGCAGCTGACCTTGCCTCGCAGGAATATGAAGATGTTGCCGGTGTACGCGTGTACTTAAGCTCGCGTAAGAGCATACGCGAACGGAGCTTTACATTACAAGATGCCGACGTGTACTATCAAGGAGATTGGACAATGAATTATTCGTTATCATCCGGCTCGCTTAATGACAGTACCGGTACCTATGATATGTTGCCGGTCGGGGGATTAACGAAACTCAATCACTATGCCCGATACTATGTCTCGGGAAGTACAGAAGGACCGAACCATGACTATGAGGCATCATACGTACCGGCCGAAGATGGCGTACTCAATCGGTTCATTTTCAGTTTTGGTGGAGAGATCGGTGATGTCAACAACGACGGCTGGCCCGACGTAGGATATAGTACGCCGAACTACGG
>CBFGQN010000258.1:0-6265 GCA_965650895.1 uncultured Ignavibacteria bacterium
TTCTCCCTTCTACGAGGGGCGGGACAGCTACGGTTTCCTTGAGGTGGGGGTGGGGCGCCGTCACCGCAGTTCGAGCACGGCAACGACATCTCTCTACCCTCAGGGCTTTTTTCTGCTCCGCTTTACCGACGAGCAGGGAAATGCCTGGGCTGATGTACGGCTTGACTATGAAGGGAAGTACACGAAGAAGGACTACAGTCCGCAGACTCAGCGACGTGCCTTCCTTGATCATTTCACCCGGTCGGTCGGGGAAAACCCGGAGGATCTCTTCTCGCTCTACATGCTGGCGAAGGCCTATCTGATCTCCGGATACTCGCTGGAGGGGGAAGAGGCGTTCGTACGGAAGTTGCGGGAGCGGGACAACGTGCTGATCCGCTGGTTGCTGGCGAAGCTCTACGCGGTCAACGGCAAGGTCGAGCGTGTGTACGAAATTCTGGAACGTTCCAGACCGGAACAGACGCCGATCTACGGTCTGCTGGCCGAACGCCTCGAGGAGATCGATCCGAAGACGCGGGAGGGGGAATATCTGGCCCGGCTGGAGGAGTTGCGGAAGATCGCCCCCTCCAGTTTCTCGCTGATCCGCAGAAAAATCGATTTCTATACCGAGAAGGATCGCAAGCAGGAGAGCGATGCCTTCATCGATGCGATGATGGCGGAGTTCCCCGAATACAAGGAAGATCTCGATTATTATCGTTCCGATTACAAATACCGTTCCACCGTCGACGAGCGGACCCCCCGTGAGATCGCCGACAGTCTGCTGAAAGTGGTGCGGGAGAAGATCGACGGGGAGGCCTACGACGAACTGATCGAGTATTTCACCGACAAGGAAAATGTGGACACGGTATTGCAGCTTCAGGATCAGTTGATCGAGGCCTATCCGGACTGGGTCTATTACCGTCGCCAGAAGGCGAACTATCTGCGCGAGGAAAAACGCTATGAGGAGGCGGTGGAGACGTTGAAGGAGGGATTGGGCGTTTTCCCGTACAGCGCATCGCTCTACGAGCAGATCGGCGATCTCTATCTGGACATGAAACGGAAAGATGAGGCGCTGGAGTATTACCGCAAGGGCTTCTCGGTCGACGTCAACGGCTACAGTCACAGTTCCGGATACCGGGAGAACTCTCTGGTGCAGAAGATCGAGAACATGACCGGAGCCGAGGATGTGGAGCGCCTCTTCACCGGTCGGCTCACATTCGACGAGGCTCTGGCCTCCGAGGAGTGGAGAGGAGAATACGGCGATGAGGAGTCGGTGATCCAGCTCTACGAGAAACGGCAGATCATGGACACGCTCGGCAGGATCCGTTCGTGGTCGAGGATAATGATCCGCATTCTGACCGAGTCGGGGGCCGACTGGTGGACCGAATATGATTTCGATGTGCTCGGTTCGATCAATCTCGTCCGTGTCCGCAAGGCTTCCGGTGCGGAAGTCGTCCCGGACAGAAGAGGGGGAATGGTCGTCTTCAAGAATCTGGAGCCGGGGGATATCATTTTTCTGGAGGGACAGAGCGAGGAGACGGTCTTCAACGATCTGTTCGACGGTGACTACTTCGATCTCACCTACTTCTCGTTCGGTGCCCCTATTCACAGGGCCCGGCTGGAGATTCTGGTTCCCGAAGGAAAGTATCTCGGCTATCTTCACCAGCGTCTGGAGAACAACGTCAGGAAAGTCAGAAGCGGGGAGTATGATTCCTACGTCTGGAACTACACGAATCTGGATCGGACACCCGATGAGGAGGCTGTCCTTGACGGGTGGGACGGATTGCGGACGATCTTCGTCAGCACCATGCGTGACTGGAGTCGGGTGGCCGACTGGTATATCCGCAAAACCTACCGGCGAACCGATGCCACCTACGATGTACAGGCAATTGTCGATTCGATCATCACCGACGGCATGAGCGAGGGGGAGAAGATCGAGACGATCTACAATTACGTCACGCGGCGGATCAACTACTCCTACGTTCCGTTCCTGCAATCGGCCTACACGCCGAAGTCGTGTGATCTGACGATCTCCTCGAACGTCGGCGACTGCAAGGACGTTGCCACAGTCATGATCGCGATGCTTCGCGAGGCCGGGATCGACGCCTGGTATACGCTTGTGAAGACCAACTCCTTCAATCATGCCCGGTTCCTCCCTTGCCAGTTGTTCGATCACGTCATCGTCGGTCTGGAAGAGGGGGGACGGAAGCGCTACATGGATCTGACGACGAACTTCTTTCCCCACTACGTGATCCCGTTCAACGACTGCGGCGCCTGGGGGCTGGATATTCGTCCGGGAGAAAAGGAGATCTTCCAGTTGCCCTTCGACAACATCGATCCGGAGAAGAATCTGATCGACATTCAGGTCGGTGCCGTGCTGGATACCTCCCGTGCCGTGACGCTCGACGTGCGGGCGACGCACAAAGGGCTGGAAGGAGGATACGTCCGCGAAGCGATGGCGCGGCAGTCGAAGGAGGAGGTCCGGAACATGATCCTGGATCTTCTGGGGCAGGGAACGTTTCAGGATCTGCGTCTTCAGGAATACGATTTCGAGAATCGTCTTGCGATCACCGAACCGCTTCGTTCCAGCTACAGATTTGCCGGCGAGCGTTTCAGCGACCGGGTCTCGAACCTCTATATCTTTCGTCTCCCCTGGATGCTGGCCATCCGGAACAGCAACGCGATCAAGACTCCGGAACGGGCAACCCGGCTTGATGTCTCGCAACTCTGCGAGACGGCTCCTTCACGTCAGCGTGCGCGGATCGTGTTTCCCGAAGGATACGAGATGACGGAGATTCCGGAGGATATTGATGTGCGGACCGAATTCGGAACGTATCAGGTCCGATTCACTCCCTTTGAGGGGGGGATCGAGGTCGAGAAATATCAGCAGTTCAACACGACGCGGATCGATCCGGAGAACTTCGACGAGTTTCGCGAGTTCTATCTTCGTCTGCTTGATCTGGACGAAGCCCGCTATGCGATCATCCGCCCCAGATAGGGGGCGGATGAGGGGGCAGCGATACAAGGGAGCACTCGGGCACCCGGATGAAATCTGAGTGAAGAACGCCCGTCTGATGACCCCGCAATCGTGATGTATGGCACGGTCTTTGCCGCATTCCAGTCAGGGGACCTGTAACACGGTCGGATCTTCTTTTCTTTGAAAAGGGGATGAATTTTTCCCTTGTTTTTTCATGGTTTGTCATATATTGTCCCCATTGTCTGGGAGAAATGTTCCCGCTTTGGAGACCAAGGATCTGGGTTGGTGTGAAAGAAGCCGAACAGTTCTTGCCCGCAATCGGAAGCGCACAACGTGTGGTATCTGCTGACTCTGCAGCGGAAAAGCACTGGCAATAGAAGAAATTCAAGGATTTCCCACCGAATAAAATTTGCGCATGAGAATTGCTCCGCCGTACATTACATTTCTTGCGACAACAGAGCTAACAGTCAACAACGCTAACTATAACCACGAGCGATAGCCATGTCGAAAGGTGGAGCTGGCAAGGTCTATTTTGTGCTGTACCTTGCCGTCATTCTTGAGCTTCTCATCATCTTTATCGAACGGGATGAAGCGGAAGAGCATCTGCGCAGACAGCAGCGCGAAGCAATTCAAATAGTCCAGACGATCCTCTCTCAGTTGCAGTCGGGTGTCGGCGCAACGGCGATTACCACACGGCCCAAGGACAATATTACCTTGAGCGACAAGGAGCCCGAATCGACCGTTCGGGTCTACGACGTGCTGGTTGCCGTGGGCGACTCGAACGCCGTGCAGGAAGGGGGAATCCGGGGGGACGATATCCCGGAGCTGGAGTATATGGTTTCCCACGTGGGGGATCCGAATATCCCGGAGGAAGAGCTTCCTCTGGACACTACCGACCTGAACGACCCATTCTTCAAAGCCGTGCTTGGAACGAAGAATGGAGGATACTTCGAACCGAAGCAGGAGAAGGGGGCCGCCATACCTACCGGCGATCCGACCGCATATTTCCAGTTGAACGAAGAGATGACCGCACAGGAAATCGCCAAGGGGCGACGTGTGAAGGTCTTCCGCGTCAATTTCAAGCCTTCAAACGGTGAGGGGTGGTACCGTCTCCGTTTCAAATCCCGCACCAATCAGATTATGGGGGTTGTCGATGCCGAGCCGAGCGATGACGATACCGTCAGAATCGGCAACGTGAAGCTGACCGTGAAGCAGTTGCGCTCGGTGCAGAAATTCCTGGAAAAGGAAAAAGACGAAAGTGGTGCGCAGCAGCAGGTGAAAGACTATATCGATGCTCTGTTGAGTCCGGATGCATGGAAGACTTTGTCGATTAACTCCGGCGCCAACGCCATCGACGTGCGCGTTGTCCGTCCGGATCTGCCGCCGCCGGCCGAGCCGATTGCGGAAATCCTGGTTCCCCGTCCGGAGATCTACTGGTATACCGGCGCTCCGCTGGAAATGCCGGTGAAGCTGGGACCGACTGAAGCATCCAAGGATGCGGATCCGGGGGAGGCTTCTCTTGTCGAGGATCCGGGGGGGATTCCGATGCGCTATAATCTCGTCCTGCCGGCTCAGGTGACCGCCGGAGAGAAGATCCTGACGGTGACCGCATCGAACGGTGGAAAGAGCGAGATTTCGGAGAAGAGACTGATTGTGTTAAAGCCCGAACTGACCGGCGGGTGGAAGCGTCAGCGGGCCTCGCGGGCCTATATCGGTCGCGTCTATAGTCCGGAAACGGAATGGGAAGCGACACAGATCCCGCCGGAGCACTACGTTACCGAGGTGAAAATCAACGGCGAAAAGGTCTTTGAAAAACCGGGGACGAAATTCTCGAGTGAGGATCTGCCGAAAGATAAGTTGGAGATCAAGGAGTCGACCAAGTCCGTAGCCACAACCATCTGGTGGGCGCCGAACGGCACATCCGACCGGAGCAAATGGGTGCCGCTGGTCAGCACCGATCCGTCGGTGGGAACCACACAGGTGGCTGCCGAAGGGATTGATCCCCGTTACCAGACTCCGACACATGATGAAGGATTCGAGTTCACCTGGACGATTACCAAGTCCAATACAAGCAATGACTTCGGTCCGATCGTAATTCGTCAGCCGTTGGACGGCGGACGGTTCGGTGAGGCGACAAGCGTTACTTCGTCGTGCGAGGAATGCGGAGATCTGGGTCTGAGCCAGCCGCGGATTACTTCCACAGGGAGCAACCAGTGGTCGATGTACATGGAAGTGACGGATGTTCGCAAGCTGGTATCGAAAGCGCGTGAAGTCAACGGCAAGGTGCTGCAGCTTCCGCTTACGATCAAGGGGCGCGAAGCCGAAACCGTCAGCGTCGTTCAGTTGACCCTCCGTCTGGGGAGTTAGGGATTGATTGTCTTCTGAAAATCGATAACAATAATCATTGTAAAGCCATAGACCGGAGAAAATTATGCTCAACAGGATGTCTCGGCTCGGCGGATTCCTTTGTGTGCTGATCAGCGGAGGAATGATCGCCGTGACTGCCTCGGCCCAGCCCGACAGTGACAGCGAGAAGGCACGCACCCGGCTTGACCGACAGATCGGTTCACTGATTCGTTCCATCGACGACATCGTCTGGTCCGATATCCGCATCTACAAGCTGGAAAGCGATTTCAAGACGCGGCTCGTTACCAGCATGCAAACCGAGGACGAATCGGATCTTGAACGGCTGAAACAGATCGGCGAGATCATTGCGCCGGATCCGATCCCGAATTTTGATCAGATGGCTCTCTCGATCGCAGCCTCGCCTGCTGTGCAGAACAGTCGGATGTTCCGTCTCCAGTTGGCGCAGCGTCTGGGACTGGATCCGGAGTTTGATATTGATGAAGCGGAAGCCGATAGGGCATACAGCATTGCGGCGACCATCATTCAGAATCGGAGGAATCGACCGAAGAATTTCTATCTGGTCACCTCTTCGGATCCGGCCAATCCCCGGTTGATCGCTCTTCTGGGTGTTGATCTGGAGAGCGGACGTCCCTCGCTGACCTCGTTTGTCAAGGTCGGAACGCAGTTGTACGACTATCTCACGTCGAACAATACCGATTCGACGATGTACAGCGAGATGAAGGATGCCGTCAGGGAGAACAACACACAGATGCTGTCGAATCAGATGTTTGTGCTCCGTGATCTGGCGAACACCGTTATTGTTGATCGTACCACGACCCGGGCGACCCGTATCGATGAAAACGAGAATGGCTGGGTGATGAAGAGTGTCAGCATCGGCCGTCCGATTCGGGAGGAGTGGAAACCGGCCGATACGAGCAGCGGTGCCGGCGGAAGTGATGATCCGTG
>CBFGQN010000259.1:0-6264 GCA_965650895.1 uncultured Ignavibacteria bacterium
CCTACGCTTCTTACATCCTCAAACACCTTCTGCTTTTGTCAGGTCTGCTGATTTCCTGATATTTCGAGGCTTCCTTAGCTCAGTTGGTAGAGCAGCTGACTCTTAATCAGCGGGTCGGGGGTTCGAGTCCCCCAGGGAGCACTGGAGTCCTCGAAATCTTTTTGATTTCGGGGATTTTTTATATGTGGGGTAGCAGGAAGGGTAGCAAACCGTTCGTTTTCGGTCCGGCTGACTCGGTTTCGCCACTTGTGAACGAACTCCTGGGGAGTCATAGATACGGGTTGTTTTCGTTGAACGGAAATGATGAATCGGAGAATTTACGGAAGGGGGAGAAACTTTGCACGGGTGACAATCGGGGGATCGGGAGGGAAGAGAAAGGGGGAGCCGTAGCGCTCCCCCGTCGATTGTCGGTGTTTGGAACGGTGTTCAGTCGTGATCGGCTTCGATGCCGGTTTCCAGCGTTGCCGTGATCCGGTCAAGGTCGGTCAGTACGTCGTCAAGAATCCACGTCAGGCAGGCGGCTTCCTTTCCGGTGGTGCCGGCAAGACCGAAGCAGGCGTATTCCACGGCTTGCAGTCTCCCCTTGTTCCGCTCGAATGTTTTGAAGAGTTCGTCAGGTGCTTGTTGGCGGCTGTCCTGATGGTTCTCACGTGATCCGGCCAATCTATGTCGGCACCTCCTACCTGTCCTGTCAGTATCCTTTCAGAACCTGTCTTTCACTCATTCATGATATCGGACATCTCTACTACGTTAACGGACAAAACGGAGATAAAACCCTCCAGGGGGATCATTGCTCTTCTCCGAAGTTCGGAGTAATATTCTCCGGCACATCCTCGTGGGATGAGCGTTGTGACTATATCTCCCGTCAATGGGAGGGAGACGATGATGAAGACCGGGAACTTCTGTGAGTAGGGGTTCCCGGTCGTGTCTTTTGTCGGTAATCAGCAGTGAGCTTTCGTGTGGGGGAAGGATATTTCGTCGGTCGGACCGGGGTGGTGGGGAGGTAGGGGATTGCTTGCTTTGAACGGTCTGCAGAAACTGAAGCCCGGGAACGCAACAGGGGAACCCGTACGGACGGATTCCCCTGTTGTGTTTTCGTATCCCGGGAAGTTGGGGAGGGAAATCTCAGGTCGTTCCCACCCTATACCGTCTGAACCGTTTCGGACGGTTGCTCCGCGTGCCCGATTTCGTCGGTTTGCCTCTGCACTATTCCCCAGAGTATGATGTGGAAACCGGCCGGAGAGGTCAGTTCGCTGGTCCGCATGGTATTCTCCTCTCCCCATACCGGATGGAGCATCCGGTCGAACTCCGCTCCCCGCTCTCTCAGCCGCTCAACGGCCTCCTCGATATTCTCCAGCATCAGCTCCACGGTAATGGAATCGGAAGGAGGAGCCTCATCGGTTGCCCGGCTCAGACTCATCCCGAACGTGTTGTCGGGGGAACGGAACATGAGCGTTTCGTCGAAGAAGACAAAGGGACGGAAACCCATGACGTCGACCCAGAAACCGATTTCCGCTTCGAGATCGGCGACCGCTACGCCGATGTTGCCGGTCCAGCAATCCCCCCATCGAAAGGGATAGTCGACCGGGGCCGGTTCGGCGGATGAAGAGTCGATCAGGTTCCGGAACCGGACGGTGCCCAGTTGACGGCAGTGGTCGGAAAATGCAGTGGTGGACATGATATCGCCTCGTACTGATAGTGAAAATGACGATTGATCAAACATGCCCGGTCTTCACCTGTTAAAGTACCACAACCGCCGAAAAAAGCAATTCAGGAACTATTCACCGGGGAAAGATTACAGCTCTGTAATTTTTTTGGAACTTCTGCGTGTATAGGCCTGTTTTTTACAGGTAGTGAGAGATGAACGGAAGTGTTCCCTTCCGGGGGCACGGAAATTATGAGGTGACATTATGCAGACGATTCGATTTGATGATCGCGACTGGTTCGCGAGAGAGTTTGTCCGGGATGAGAACGGACGGGTAATTCCGAGAGATGATTACGAGGCGATGCTGGAATTCAAGGAGGTGCTGAATCTTCACAACAGGAATCAGCAGGTGAACAGAATGCGGGGAGTGATAACCGCCACGCTCTTCGGCGGATTGATCTGGGGAATCGCGATGCTGCTGAACGGAATGATCTGAGAGGGGCGAAGGGTGAGAGAACAATACCGCATACCATCGCAAAGAAAAAAAGACCTTGCCGGATAACGGCGGGGTCTTTTTCTTTCCGCTCCGGTCGAAGGCGATGCCGTGTGCCTGTCCGGAATGTCTTCGGACAAGAGTGCCCGGTCACATGTGCTGCAGGAACGTCACGTAGATATCGTACAGCGCATGGGTGATGGCTGCGATGCCGAAGCCTCTGGTCAGATAGATTGCGTTGAGTGCCAGCCCCATCAGAAAGCGGAAGGTGAAACCGGCAAGGGTGAATGTGTCGCCGAATGCTCCGGTATAGTGAACCCCGCTGAAGATCAGCGCTCCGAGAATCGCAGCCGCAAGGTAACGGATGCGTGTGTCGACCTTGATGAAGAGCATCAGCGAGTAGAGGAGGGTCACCAGCAGAAAACGGAAGATGAATTCTTCGTAGACGCCTGCCCCGAGCGAGAGGACCAGTTGGGTTGCGAAGGAATGCCCCGGTCCGGTCGATGCCTGAAGCGGGGGAGTCGACAGGGCCATACCGAAGATGCTGCCGACCAGAAGAGCGACAAGGGAGCCGAGAAGAATGGCGTAGAGAGCGCTTTCGGCGAACATCAGACCGAAATAGCGGGGGACGATC
The DNA here is from genome assembly GCA_965650895.1 of uncultured Ignavibacteria bacterium. Taxonomy (GTDB): domain Bacteria; phylum Bacteroidota; class Ignavibacteria; order OLB7; family OLB7; genus JAGWAZ01. The sequence goes on from CBFGQN010000259.1 coordinate 2,773, forward strand.
TTCAGTCCGGCCCGCCGTTCGTAGAAGAAGATACCCAGCCCCAGCAGGAGAATCAGTGCGGCAAACCAGATCGTGTTGTCGAGTCCGAGAAGACCGAGAAAGCGTTTGATGAAGACTTCGGCGCTGATCCGAACCTGCTGGAACGTGTTGGTGTTGACAAGACGGATGCCGATTTCGTACAGGATGATAATCGGGAGGACGGCCAGATAGCTGTAGGTGAGGGAACCGGAGAGTCTGAAATACTCGTTCCGGTAGTTCAGCGCCGATACGGGATTGAAGACCCGTTCGATGAAAATATCGTCCCGTGACGGGATTTCCCGGCCGGGTGTGGTATCCTTGAACTGATTCATGGTTTTCCGATTACCTTGCGGTCTTTCAACGGATGCCGTGAGGGCTTCGTTCGACTTGTGGTAACTTTTCCGAAGTTCCCGGATATTTCCTGTCCGGGCGAACGTATGATCTCTCCCTCCGTTGCCGAATAACAGCCTGAAAACAACAATACGCGCATGACGCATTGGCTTTGCAACAGTTCCGGTTTCGTCGTCGTGTTCCTCCTGATCGGAGCGTTCACGGCGTCGGCCCAGTCCTATACAGTCTATCCCTCCACTCTTTACAGCGGCGAGAATGTTCTGACAATATACAGTCCCCGCGGCATCGAACGGGTCAGCCTGACGACAACGTCGAACGTCATTGTCCGATCCTCGCCCGGTTTCCTGCGCGATTGTCCCGATTCGGTGCAGGTCCGTCTGTACGTCTCCTCGGTGACTTCGGAGGAGGCGGCCGTCCTCAGCATCTTTGAATGTGACGGAAGCTACGATACGCGGACGATTCCGTCGGAAGACTGGACGATACGGCATGAATATACCGGAAAAGTGGAGGTCGGCTCCGATACGTGTCTGCCTTGCTTCGTCGAGTCGACCTCTCCCCGCATTCTCGATTCCATCGTCGTTCACAACCCCTCGGTCCGGGTCGAGATTCAGGAACGTCCCTATCGCAAGGGCTACAGGGTGGTGGGGGGGCTTCCGTTTCGCTACAACATCTGCTATCGACCGGAGCGGGAGGAGTCGGTGACCGATACGATCTACCTTCACTTCAAGCGTGAGGAACCGAACGGGGGATTCGATTCCTATGTGATCACAAAACCGATCACGCTTCAGGGACGGCTTCCCGATGTCCCCGTCTCAAGAGAAGATACGGTCTCTGTCCCCTTGCTTCCACCGCTTCGCGATCCCACCACGTTCCGGAACATCGTGATGCCGACGGCCGAATCTCCCGGTCGGGGAGCGATCTTCTACGGCAACTATATGGTGGTCGGCAGCCTTGCCGGATACGGTCTCACCGACCGTCTCAGTCTGCTCGGAGGGGGTGTCTTCGTTCCGGAGTTCATCAGCAAACTCTATCTGGGAACAATCGGGGGAAAGTTCGAATTCGTCAGGTCCGGTAAACTCAGGGGTGCGGTCGGCGCGCAGTACGCCTTTTCGTCGTCGGAAGATTCGGACATCAGCACGTTTGCTCCGTACGTTGTCGGCAGCTTCGGCGATCACGATCATCGGATCAGCATCGCTCTCGGCTACGGACTGAAGCGGCACATAACTCCTCTGGAGACGTTTGACAGAAATGCCCTGACGGTTGCCGTCGGCGGGAACACGACGATTGCGCGCGGGTGGAAGCTGGCGGCCGAATGGTACGGCATCGAAAGCTCCGGCGTTTCCCCGCTTGTGGTAACGGCCCGACGTTTTACCAACTCATTCGCCTTCGATTTCGGGCTTGGCTTCGATCTGTCGGAAGGATCGGATGTGCTCTTCAAGGATGCCTTCTCAGGGGAGATCACGAAGCTCTCGATCGCGCCGGTGTTGTCGGCGATGTGGGTGTTTTGAGGAGTGAGCTGTCAGCTATGAGCTATCAGCTATGAGCTGGCTGTGAGGAGCTTTGCGTGAGCAATCGGCTATGAGCAGTGAGCAGTCGGTTGTGGGCTTTGCGTCTTTGCTCTTTGCGTGAGCAATCGGCTATGAGCAGTCAGCATTCAGGGGCACTCCCACACTTTCCCACTCCTACACTCACTCACTCTCATACGTATGTGTGCCGAAGATCGATGAATGCCGTATCTCATCCCGAAACTCCGTCAGACCCGGGTGTTTCTCTGTTCTGCAGCGGATGGTGTCTCCGGCGTAGATCAGATCGAAGTAATCGTCCCGGTTGTTCGCATCCTCCTGTTCGCTCAGGTAGACAAACGTCTCCTCCCGGTCGTGGAGGCGGCATTGTTCGCGGACGATGAAGGGAGAGGTCGTTGTGCCGACAAGCTCGCCGGAGGTGACCGGGCGGAAGGATCCGTCCGGATTGCGTAGCGTTCCGGCAATCTCGAAGGCAAAGCGTTCCAGCGGTCTGTAGATCTCCTCGAACTTCTCGTAATCATCCGCCGACGCATCTCCCCCCACGGCCGCCGTCACTGTCTCCGCATAATCGTCGGTCGCTTCAATCCGTTCTCTGCCCTGCATCTCCTCCTTCTCTTCATCCTCAAGCGCGGCGTTCTGCCGATTGATCTCGTTGACGGCAATCACCAGCGAGCGGGCCACCCGCAGCGATCGTCGCAGTACAGGATCGGCCGTCAGCAGATCGATGACCGCTGCGGCGTCCTGCACGTTCTGCGATCTCTTCTCCGGATCGATCCCTTTCAGATCTTCCCTGATGCGTGTCGGCGTCGGGGCGCCGATCGTCTCGACGGAAAATCCGAAATCGGCCCGCATCGCCTCGGCGAACATCCGGTTGCAGGAGGTGTGGAAGATCCGTTGCAGCAGATGGAGCGTCTGGATGTGGCGCTCCTTCAGATCGGACAGACCGACGATGTTCCGCAGTTCTTTCCGCAATCCCTCCGGCAATGGCCGGCGCAGGCGTCGGCGGAGGATGCTGTCCCCGGCAATCTGCTTCAACTTGTCGAAGACTCCGAGAACCAGACGTCCCAGAACCAGTCCGGCAAATGGTGTGTAGATCGAGAGCTTCCATGAAGTGGTGCGGAACAGGTAGACCGGAAGGATCAGTGCCAGAGCCAGCAGCAGTGCCCAGCCGGAGTAGATCAGCAGAGCCCGTTTCCGTGCCGGACGTATCCGGCGAAAGGCCTCGAATCCGTAGTACATCAGGAAGACGATCAGCGTTCCCCAGAGGACGTTCAGCCAGGCCGGGACTTCGTATACGATCCGGCGTTGCAGGATCGTGTTCAGGATGTTGGCGTGGATCGCAACCCCGTGCATGTCGGGCAGACTGTTCTTCTCCGGCTTCAGGGGGGTGTAGAATCTGTCGACGATGGAGTTGACCTGGCCTGTGCGGAGATCGGCGTATCCCACCAACACCGCTTTGTCGCGCAGAGTGTTCTGAAAGAAGGAACGGTCCGACTCATCTTCGCTGAAGAGAGCCTTCAGAAGGGCTTCCAGCGGGAATGTCGGGAAGACCTGGACGGCCGCATCTCCCTCGGCGCTTTTGTGTTCGCCGATCCCTCCG
>CBFGQN010000260.1:0-6257 GCA_965650895.1 uncultured Ignavibacteria bacterium
CCACCGGTGATGTTCACGCAGGAAGAGGCCGGCGCGCTGCTTGTCGGCGGCACCCTCGCCGAGCAGTTCAGCGACGCATCCCTCCGTCCGCACGTCCACTCGGCGCTGATGAAAGTGAAGGCGGTTCTCCCCGACGAACGGAAGGAGTTTGTGGAGCGACTGAACAACGCCACGGCAATTCACATCCGCAGAACATTCCCCACCGAGCGGGACACCGCAAATCTCACCACCGTCCAGCAGGCAGTCGCCGGACGGCGTGTGGTCCGGATCGTCTACCGGGGGGGCAAAAAGACGACGACGACCGAACGTGAGGTGGAACCGCTGGGAATCGTCTACTACGCCGACAACTGGCACATGCTCGGCTACTGCCGGATGCGCCGAGGCATTCGGGACTTCCGTGCCGACCGGATCCGGTCGATCGAACTTCTGGCGGAAACCTTCCCCGAACGGAAGGACTTCGTTCTGGCCGAACACATGGAAGAATTCTTCACCGGCGGCGGTGAGTTCCGGACGATCCGCGTCCTCTTCCGTCGCGAGACGGTCCCCTTCTTTGCCGACCGGCACTACTTCGGATTTGTCGAAGAGCGGGAGAGAGAAGAGGGGATTGAAATGACCTTCCGCTTCCCCGACTTCCACTGGTTCGCCCGCCGCCTGACCCAGTTCGGCGACGCGGCCGAGGTGCTGGAACCGGAGGAACTGCGGGAACATATCCGGGAGGTTGCAGAAGGGATACTGCGGATGTATCGGGAGGGAGTGGAGATCGGGGGGTGAGAAGTGGCGATTGTCGAATTTCGATTTGCGAATGTGCAACCGTCGGGGCGCAACATCCTGCACCCGGCGAAAGCCGGCGATTTCCGATTAACGAATCCCGGACCTGCGTTTTCCCTTCATATCCTTTCTACCCCTGTCCCGCTTGTCTATCCCCGACACACCACCTCCCCCGCAAACCACTCCCGCGCCTTTGCCGTATCGACCTCCGGCATTTTCCGGTCGACGAGGTCGTAGAGGTCCTGAACAAGGTTCCGGAGAATGTCAAGGGCCGATTCAGGTCGTTCGCTGAAGAGGGAGGCGGTCCGTTCCCGGAAATTTTTCGGAGCAATTGCGAGCGTTCCGGCAACGTAATCGAAGCCTTTCAGCTTTCCCGGATAGAACCGGCGGTTGAGTCCGCAGAGGACCCAGAGCATCCGGCGGACGTGATCCAGAAGGAGTTCGGGAAACCAGACCGGCTCGTTTCGTCCGGCGCACATGTCGCGGCTGATCCAGAAGGGGGGGAGGCGGAGATTCGATTCGACCATCTTCCGGGCCAGTCCGTCCGGGAAATCGCTCATCCGGGTTTTCCATCCCTCGATCAACCCCTCATCCTTCAACGTCGCCGAGCGGAGGATTCCGTCGGCAATCAGGTGGTAGTCGTTCTCAAGGGAATGGTTCACCAGCACCTCATCGATCAGTTCGTCGATCTTCCGAATCATGTTGAACCCGAGATCGACCTTTACCCCGTCAACACACCGCCAGAGGCCGAACCCTTCTTCGGGCGTCCCGCCGTAGATATTTCCTCCGGAATCGACCGCTTTACGGTTCTCCCGGTCGATCTCCTCCTGCGAGAACTCCCCCCGCAGATAGAGCATCAGATCGATGTCCGACACCCGGTCGACACTCCCCCGGGCCACCGATCCGACGATGGCCATCCCCTCGATTCGGGGATCATCACGAAATTCAGCGGCAATCTTCGAAGCGATTTCGCGCAATCCGGTCTTCCGGTCGGAACCGACTCCGGATTCGACAAACGGCGAATGCGGCATAACAACATCACAGAAGGACTGGTGGAGAATCCCCTGCATAAGGACCCTGTGCAGAGGCTTGATTGCCGGAATCAAGACGAAAAGAGGAGAAATTTGATCCCGAAACAGCGAAAAACAGGAAAAAAATGTCGGAGAGGAAAGTTTTTCCCGAACTGTTATGCCTGAAGCCCGATTCTGTTATGGGGCGAACATACCTTTGTGTTCACTGGTGGTCTGGACACCCACCACATTATTGGTAGTGCTTCGGTGATACTGCATGGAGTTGGACACCACTGGAGCCGATTACTAGAGGAGACGCGTTTATGGGGACGTGTCTCCTTTTTTTATGCCCTTTTCCCTTCCACCGAAGAATACACACTTGCCTCCGAACGAGTTGCCGGACTTGACAGGCAAAGCGGGATCATCCGTTTTCCTCTACTCTTTCATGCCCTTGCGGCAGGAGCAAGCACAAAAGCACAAAGGGCCACGAAGTCCTTCCCCGTATCCTCTGCGCTTCGAGAATGCCTGGAGTCGGCCCGACTTCCCCCGGGACTCCCGACGCCGGAATGAATCCGGCGGCTACCTGCTTGCAACCATTCAACGATCAACCACTGAACGATGCCACCTCTCTCCACTCCCGACTCTCGATTCTTGACTCTTGACTCCCCCCCACTACTCCGCTACAATCGTATCCTCCCGCATCGTCCTCCCGAAGAACCATCCGAACCCGTTCCCCTTGACGTTCCAGATCGGTTGCCCGCCGCTCGGACCGAAGAAGAGATCGTCGTCGCTGCCGTTATAGCGGGTGTCGAAATAGGAAGTGAAAGCCTCCTCATAGGCGGTCATACCGACAAAGAACGTGTCGATCTCCAGATCCCCCGGATCCTCCTGAAACAGACAGCGACTGTAGACTGTGGCCTGACTTGTTGAGCCGGACGAGTCAATGTCGTGGAGGAAATAGCTGAACCCTTCTTCCCTGTAGGGGGGGCCTCCGTTATAGGAATAGCTGAGACCGAGCCGGGCACTGTAGAGACCGGCACCACGCTGTACATATGCAAGCCGGATCCGCATTTCATCGACCAGGAATTCCTCTTCGTCATTGCCGTAATAGTAATTGCAGCCCCCTTCCACCGTATCCATCGTCAGTCCGATCAGCTCCGGCCCGGGGGGGATCGTCGCCCTCCCCTCCACGCTCAGATTTTTCCACCGGACGTTCAGGAGGTAGGTCTTTCCCACCTCCGGCCTCAGTCCGACGGCATGATACTGCCCGGTGCCGACGTGCGTCAGCGGATACTCCGTTCCGTCGACGGTAATCGATGCCGTCGCGTCGGTGACGGCCGCCTTTGCAAGCGACCACTTTTCAAGAGGCGGCAGGGTGCGCTGGATCAGAAGGGTATCGGAGGTCCCATCCGCCGTCAGGAATCCCTGCACCACAAGTTCTTCCCGGTAGGGAAGCTTCACATCCGCCCCGCTCAACGTCTCCTCGCACCCGCTCCAGACAATTCCCCCCAACACTACAACCAACGCCGCCAACACGACGGGTCCACTGTTTCGTATATACTTCAACTTCATAAACGCTTGTAAAACCTGCTGACTGAAACAACTCATCTTCGCTCCCCTCTCACACACGATTTTCGAATGACGATTGTCGAATCTCCCACCCTTCACGGCTGACCAGATTTTCGAAATTCAAATAACGATTGGCCCCGCCTCACCCCTGACTACTGACCGCTCACACCTCACCCCTCATTACTCACAGCCGACTGCTCACGGCTGATAGCTGATAGCTCACGGCTCATAGCTGACAGCTCACGGCTCATAGCTCACCGCTCCCCCCTCTCCCTCAAAACTCAAAACTCACCCCCACCGTAGGAATAACCGGAAACAACGTCAATTGCTTCACCACCGGACCGTACTCCCCCGTCTCATCATCATAATCCTGTGTGATATACCACGAGAAGACATTCCGCCGGTTATAGACATTGTAGACGTTCAGCGAGAGACGCCAGGGGAGATCGAACCAGGTGAACGTGTGGCCGAAGTTGACGTCGAGCCGATGGTAGGAGGGGATGCGATATTCGTTCCGGGTCGTGTACCGATAATCGGTCGAGTAGGAGAGATACTCGTCGTCGAGATAGTAGGGATATTCCGGATCGACCCGGATGTACTGTCCGGTCGGTACCGTGTAGGCCTGACCGGTTCCGTAGACCCAGGTGGCCCCCAGATCCCACGATTCGCCCAGTTGATACATCAGCACCACTTTCAGATCATGCCGCCGGTCGTAGCGGGGATGGAAGGTCTTCCCCTCGTTCAGATCGGCAAACGTCCGGCTTGTCTCCGAAAGCGTGTAGCCGATCCACCCGGTGAAATCGCCGACCTTCTTCTGCACGAACAACTCCACCCCCCACGCCTCACCGGTCCCCTCCACAAGCTGATCCTCCACCTGAACGAACGGGGAGAAGCTGGCGGTGTCGGCAAACTCGTAGAGGTTGGCCATATCCTTGTAATATCCCTCCACCGACCACTCCCACTCCTCGCCGATCAGTCCCTGAACGCCCAGCGACGCCTGTCGCGACTTCCCCGGCTTGATCTTCTCGGTCGCCGGGAACCACGTGTCGGTCGGCAGGGAGATGCCGTTGCGGACCACCAGATGGATCGGCTGGCGGGCTTCGGCGAAGGCGCCGGTCAGCGACAGTCGGTTGCTCAGACGGTAGACGGCTGAGACGCGGGGTTCGCCGTAGACATAGCTCCCCTTCTCAAACCACGTCAGCCGTCCGCCGAGATTGACCGAAAGTCTCTCCGACACCTTCCACTCGTCCTGTGCATAGACCGAGCCTTCAAATGCCTCTGCGTTCTGCAGACCGAGCGAGTCGGGAATGCTGTAGGTGGTATCGCTGTAGCTCAGCTCCAGCGCCCTGACCCGCGACTGATGGAACGTCCCCTCGACACCGGTCTCGATGATGTGGTCCGGATGGGGGAAAAGCTGAAGATTCCCCTTCAGCCTGATGTCCCGGATGGCGGTGGAGACGACGAACTCATCGGTGATGCCGATCTGCGGATCCCGGTTGCTGAGACCGGCCTCGAATCCGTATCTCGTCCAGGAAAGGGAGAAGCTGGTAAATGCCGAGGGGGAGAGAATATGTGCCCAGCGAAGGTTTGCCGTCGTGTTCCCCCAGTCGACTCCGACTTCATCATATCTGTCGGAAAAGTTGACCACATCCCGACCATGATAGGTGCTGAAGTAGAGTTTGTCTCTGTCGCTCAACTGATAGTTGACCTTGCCGTTCAGATCGTAGAAGTAGTAATCGGGAGCCTCATCCTCGCCGGGAACCAGATTTTTCAGGATGTCGAGATAGAAGCGACGACCGCTGACCATGAAGGTCGATTTATCGGTGATCGGCCCCTCGACCGTCAGGCGGGAACTGATCAGACTGATCCCTCCGGCTCCCGAGAAATCTTCCTTCGTCCCCTCCCGCATCTTCAGATCGAGCACGCTGCTGAGGCGTCCGCCGTACTTCGCCGGGAACGCCCCCTTCAGCAGGGTGATGTCCTTGATCGCATCGGAATTGAACGTGCTGAGGAATCCCGCAAGATGGCTCGGGTTGTAGACCACCACTTCGTCCAGAAGGGTCAGGTTCTGATCGGGTGAGCCGCCGCGGACGTAGAGACCGCTGGAGATCTCCGAGATCTGCTGCACCCCGGGGAGGAGTTGAAGCGTCCGGAGGATATCGCTCTCCCCACCCAGCATCGGCAGCCGCTCCAGATATTCCACCGGCAATTCCACACGACCGATATTTCTCGTCTCCGGCTCGGCCCCCCGGTCGGCAGTCACCGTCACTCCGGTCCCCTCCACATCGATCGGAATGACCGAAACATCGTAGCGTGCCCCTTCTCCCCGAGCCTCGATCTCCAGCCGGTACTCCTTGTAGCCGATCGCCCGGACCACCAGCAGATACGTTCCGGTCGGAACGCCCGGGATCGAGTAGAAGCCGTAGGCGTTCGCCGCCGCTCCCCGCACCACCTTCGTCAGCGAGTCGTCGTCCGGTCTGTAGAGAAGGACCGTCGCCCCCGGAATCTCGTCTCCCGACTCGCCGTCGGTCACCACGCCGGAAAGCGTCAGCGTGTTCTGTCCCAGAAGGGAATCGCCGGCGCCGAGCATCAGACCGAGAACGATCCCGAAGCGGAAGAGGAGCGACAAGTGAATCTTCATGCTATACCCGTTCTTAACCAATGTCATACTGTTGATCGATATCTGTTTGACGCTTCCTACCGACCGCGGAAGCTTTGCGGGGTTACAGCCCCCGCAGTTCCAAGAAGAGAGCAAACATAGAGAGGAAGAGGAGGGAGGACAAGGGAGAAGTTTGTCCCTGAGGGTTTGCCGTATAAATGTTACGTTGTCTGTTCGGACCGTCCTCATCTCCTCGACAGATGGAACAGGAAAAGGATATTCGGAACACATCGGCATCGGACCGTTTCAGG
>CBFGQN010000261.1:0-6190 GCA_965650895.1 uncultured Ignavibacteria bacterium
GCTGTTCCACTCGTTGGCGATCACCGTCAACTCCGATTCCGGAAAGATCTCCTTCAGTGCGGCAAACAGAGGAGTCGTCAGAATCATGTCTCCCAGCGTTCCCGGCCTGAACAGAGCGATCCGCCTGATCTCCGCCGGATCAAACAGCGGAATCTCCTCTTCCTGCATCTCCGTCAACTCCGTCTCTTCCATGCTCTCCATTTCCCGTTCCTCAGTCACTCTCGTTCACCTTCGCGTGCTTCCGTCGATAGTAGAAATAGATCGGTGCCCCGATCAGTACCAGCACAAGTCCCATAGCCGAATTGATCAGTGCCGGTTCCCCCGCCTCGGTCGCCCTGATGTAGTTGTCGATGTCGTTGTAGACGGTCAGGACCAGATAGGCGAGGGCGAAGAGGATGAAGAGGGCCGGAACGAAGGGGTAGAGGGGAACCCGGTAGGGACGTGTCGCCGTCGGATACTTCCGGCGCAGAATGAAAAGTCCCCAGGCTCCGGCCGCATAGAAGACCCAACTGACGAAGAGGAGCATATCGATCAGCGTATTGAACGTGCCGGTGAAGACCAGCATGATGCTCCAGGCACACTGTGTGAAAAGGGATGCCGCAGGCGTCCGGTACCGTTCGTGGACGCTTCCGAGGAACCGGGGAAAGACGTTGCGGCGGGCCATCGAAAAATAGACCCGGGCGCTTGCCAGGATCGTCCCGTTGGTCGTTCCGAACGTCGAGACCATCACCAGCAGCGCAATCCACGTCCCTCCGTCGGTGAAAAGCCGGTCGGCTACGTCCGAGGCGACCAGTTTGGATGTGGCCATCTGGTCGATCGGGAGAATATAGGCGTAGGCGAGATTGATCAGAATGTAGACCGTGATGATCGTGCCGAGTCCGTAGATCAGCGCGCGGGGGATGCTGCTCTGCGGCGTGTGGACCTCGCCGGCGATATAGGTGACGTTGTTCCAGCCGTCATAGGTCCAGAACGCCCCCTGCAGTGCGGCGGCGATGCCGAAGATCAGCAGCGTCTCTCCACCGCCGACCGAGGAGGGAGTCGTCAGGTTTGCAACGGCTCCCTCACCCGGAACCAGAAACGCCACGCCGATCAGAATCAGCATCGCCAGCACTTTCGAGACGGTGAAGAAATTCTGCACCGCCCCGCCGAACCGGACGCCGAAGTAGTTGATGATCGTCAGCAACAGAATCACGCCGGAGGCGATCATCTTTGCGTTCAGTTCAAATGCCGGACGGATGTCTCCGATAAACGGGAGATGAAAGGAAAAGGCATTCGGATCAACCCCCATCTCTCCCAGACCGAAGAAGCGGATGGTATACTCGGCAAAGACGTAGGCGATCGCCGCAATCGATCCGGTCTGGATCACACCAAAGACCGACCAGCCGTAGAGGTAGGCCGGAAAAGGACCGTACATCTTTTCAAAATAGACGTACTGTCCGCCGGTCTCCGGAATCATCGAGGCGACCTCGGCATTGCTGAGCGCACCGAGCAGCGTAATCATTCCGGCCAGCAGCCAGATGCCGAGAAGCCGAAACGGCGTCCCCGATCCTGTGGCGATCAGCGACTCGGCCATCCCCCCCGGCGTACGGAAAATGCCCGATCCTATCACCGCCCCGACGACGATCATCGTCGTGGTGAAGAGTCCGAGGCGGGGGATCAGACGGTGCTTCTCGTGTGTTTCGGTCGTCATGTGATTCGGATGTTGCGTGTGATGTGTGAGCCTCCCGGACATTCGCCGAAAGCTTCATGAAAAGCACAAAGATACGTGAAGGAGTCTGTCCGGACGCTACGGGGCGACGATGATCGGCACTGCGGAACTCCGTCCATCATCGAAGATCTGAAGGATGTAGGTTCCGGTTGAAAGATGAAGCGGGGCAAGGTCGAGCAACAGACGGTCCCGACCGATGATTCCGTCATGCAACACCCCGACCTGCCGACCCGAGGTTTCGAAGAGCGTTACCTGGACAGGTCTTCCCGTCGAGTTCTCGCCGACGCTGATCGAGATGACGTTCCAGGTTCCGGAGAGATACCGGACCGAGATGCCGGTCGTCGGTTCTCCTTCATCCACGGCGTTCGATCCTTCCACCTCAAAGCGTCGCTCGACGATCCGTCGGTCGTTGATGAAGTAGCGGACGAGATATTCGTCGGAAGGGGGGAGACTGATCCAGGACCAGAAGTAGTGATACCACCAGTCCCGTTCGGAGGCAGGAAATTCGTATTCGAACCGGAGAGCATCGTCGACCGTGCGGCGCCATTCGATCCGGATCACATCCCCCGTCCGTAATCCCTGCTGATGGATCCAGAAGGTGACGGCGGTGTCCGGGGGGGCAAAGGATGAAGACAATGGGGGACGCTCCCGGAGCGAGTCGAGCGTCGGGACGAAATCGAGAAGGCCGTAGTCGATGACTCTGTATTCGGTGTCGTATGTCGGCTGGTCCTTCCAGAGAGTCGTCTCCCTGAGTCCGCACGGACCGGGACCGAACGGGTCGTGGAGGAGCGTATCGATCTTCCAGACTTCAAAGTGAAGGTGCGGATCGGTCGAGTTCCCCGAACTTCCGACACGGGCGATTTTCTCTCCTGCTCTCACCCGATCTCCCGGCTGCACCAGGGCCGATCCCTTCTTCAGGTGGGCGTAATAGGTCAGCCATCCTCCGTCGTGCAGAACCCCGATCATATTGCCGAACCCCCGTTCCGGCAGACTCTCCTTGTTCCGGTCGAAGAGCGTGTCGATCACCTGAAACACAACGCCGTCGGCTGCGGCAAGGATCGAGACGCCGGAATCCATCTGCGCAAAGCTCCGGAGCGTGAAGTCGGTCCCCTGGTGTCCGTCATACGTCTTCGTCCCGCACTGATAGTCGGCAATCCCGTCCGGTCCGTTTTCATGATCGACATAGTTGACGATAAAGTAATCGATCCCCTCAACTCCCTGGATCGGCGTCGTCAGCTCGATTGATTGACCGTGCAGCAGGAGAGGGATGCAAAGAGGGAGGAGGAAAGAAAGAAGTCGCATCATCTTCGGCATGAGAAAAAGAAGTTGAAGAGAAGGTAATCCGAGAGGGTTTCTTGAAAGTCTCGAATTACAGAAGTCTGTGTTGCTTCGTGGTACCTGGTGCTCTTTGTGTCCGCACGCCACGGCGCATCAAAGACCGCGGCGGATGGTAAGAATCAGACTCACCACCAAGACACCAAGAGCACGAAGAATCACCAAGTGGTAGAGCAGTTCCCTGATGTTTGTCTGTGACTGCTCAGACCACAGAGCATACAGGCTGCTTTTATGAAACCCTCTGAAAGAAATCCTGACCGCGGGAAGTTACACAAACGAGCGGAGCGCAAGGTAGACCTTCATCAACGGAAGGCCGACCACCGTGTAGTAATCGCCGTCGATCCGCTCGATGAAGACCGCCCCGAGATCGTCCTGAATGCCGTAGGAACCGGCCTTGTCCATCGGTGAGCCGGTGGCGATGTAGGCCCTGATCTCCTCTTCTTCCAGCCGACGGAACGTCACCTTCGCCTGACCGTAATCGGTGACGGTCCTGTCGGTCTCCGCATCGATGATTGAGAAGCCGGTGTAGACCGTATGGGTGTTCCCGCTGAGCTGCGAGAGCATCGCGAAGGCCTCCTCGGTCGACTCCGGTTTGCCCAGGATCTCCTCGTTCAGCACCACAACCGTATCGGAACCGAGGACCAGTCCGGACGAATGCCGGGCGGCGATCTCTCCGGCTTTTTCTTCGGCAAGCCGTTGCACAAAATCAATCGGCGTCTCACCCTCGCGTCGAATCTCCTCGATATCGGGAGGCTCCACGGTGAACTGCAGGCCGATCTGTGAAAGAAGCTGACTCCGCCGCGGCGACGACGAGGCCAGAATCAGTTGTCCGGAAATCCGTTCAAGTGCGGAAAACATCAGGTCAGTGTGGAATTCAAAATGCAACGTGAAAAATTCAAAACAGGGGGGGAGGGGTCAGCTGTGAGCAATGAGCAGTCAGCTATGAGCTGTGAGTGGTTGGCTGTGAGCTTTGCGTCTTTGCTCTTTGCGTGAGCTGCAGCGGCCGGGGAATCCGGAGAACAGCAAGTTGTTCAGGAGCGGAAGACTCACTACGGACAAGGATCACTCACGCACTCCGGGTACGCTCGCGATGCGGCTCGACATCCTCCGGTCGTCCCGGTGTCGGGATGAAATCGCCGACTACCCATAAAGCTGACAGCTCATTGCTCATAGCTGATTGCTCACAGCTATTGCTCACAGCTCATCACCCACCCCACTCCCGCGGCTCTCTCAACCACCCCATCAGCCTCTTCTCCGACTCCGTTTGCTCCATATCCGCATCGTAGTCGAAGTGAACGACCGCAGGGAGGCTCATCAGAATGCTCTCGGTTCGTCCGTTGGTCTCCAGTCCGAATTTCGTTCCCCGGTCGTAGACCAGATTGAATTCTACGTACCGTCCGCGTCGCAGCAACTGGAATTTCTTTTCCCGTTCGGTATAGGATTCCTCCTTGTGTCGCTCCACAACCGGCAGGTAGGCCGGAAGGAATGCGTTCCCGACCGACTGATGGAAGGCGAACCAGCGTTCCATCTCCTCTTCGTTCCCGCGCAGATAGTCGTAGAAGATGCCCCCCAGACCCCGGGCCTCTTTCCGGTGCCGGATGTAGAAGTACTCGTCGCATTCCTTCTTGAAGCGTGGATAGAGTTCCGCTCCGTGCGGATCACACGCCTCCTTCAACACCCTGTGGAAATGGCGCCCGTCCTCTTCGTCGGCGATGTACGGGGTCAGGTCGGCTCCGCCGCCGAACCAGGCGTCGCCGTTCGGACCTTCGAAGTAGCGATAGTTTGCGTGGACGGTCGGGACGCGGGGGGAGGAGGGATGGATGACCAGGGAGATACCGGTGGCGAAAAATTCTCCCGATTCGATCTTCATCGCCTTTGCGATTCCCTCATGCAGTTCGCCATGGACAACCGACGTGTTGACGCCCCCTTTCTCGAAGACGTTTCCGTCGGTGATCACGCGGGTCTTCCCGCCGCCCCCCCCCGGACGTTCCCACCGGTCCTCGACGAATTTCCCTTTCCCGTCAATCTCTTCCAGAGCCGCACATATCCTGTCCTGCAGATCATGGACAAACTCCACCGCCCGTTCCCGAAGAGGAGAGTCGGTCGTCTTCCCGCCGATTCCTTCGGCTTGTACCTGTTCGTTCATTGTTATGAATCCGGATTCCGGTTGAACTTCGTTCTGTTCATGTCGAATTCGGTCGTCCCTCCGGTTCGTACCATCGTGACGCCGATCCGTCGTTGCGTTTCGTAGTTCCCAAGTTCCCGAGAAACCCCTCCACCCACAACCACAAGACGTAAGCGTCCGGCATCTTTCAACTGTTGATATGCGGTTTTTCCCCGGGCTGCAGCTTCCGAGAACATCCTCTCCAGCAATTGCGCCGAATGCCAGGCCCGGAGTCCGGAGAGTTCAAGATTCGTAATCATCGAACCGTTCGTCACCCGATGTTCCTTTCCCGAAGGATCAAGAAACCGGACGCTCCCGTTTTCATGATAGGCTCCGATAAAGGGTTGGGGATCGGCAAACCCGGTTACCCTGATCTCCAGAACCTCGTCCGGTTCCGCCTCGCGAAGAAAACGGGGGAAGAGTTCGTCGACCGCCGTCGTATATATCGTCTGCAGCATCCCGTCGATCACCTTCGCATACTCCACATACTCCTTGTGTCGCTGCGATCCGGTCGGGAAGTTCTCGATGTACCGCGCCTTCCGCAACTCTGCGTCACGCCGGACAGGGAGCTCCTGAAGGTTCTCCGATGTGTTCGGTCGATAGTATCCGGTCACGAAGAAGGGGATGTTGTACTTCGCCAGATCGAACTCGGCAAAAGTGAAGTTGCCGAAGGTCATTTCCACCCGTCTCGTCTCGTGCGGTCGACCCCGTTCCAGATCGACGGTGATCGGTTTCCGTCCGTCCACGTTTCCCGTCACCCCGTAGAGCCTTCCGGCCGGAAGACTTACCTCATAATCCCGTCGTCCGACATCAGTCACGACCGTTGCGACGGTATCCCCCGATTCCCTGTCGACGATAACGACCACCCCCGGCAGCGACCGCCGGGTGGAATCGCTGATGTTGACCGTGATGTGGAAGAGTCCTTCACCGAAAACGTTCGGCGTGCCGCTGAAGATGTCCAGCTTTCCCGATCCTCCGGAACG
>CBFGQN010000262.1:0-6082 GCA_965650895.1 uncultured Ignavibacteria bacterium
CGCCCGAACCGTTCCGACGGGATCGGACGCCGAGGCGACGGCGCCGATCACGGCAACCCCGTATGCCCCGGCCGCAATAACCTCACTGCAATTTTCAACCGTCACGCCCGCAATGCCGATCACCGGAATGCCTCCGTCGCGAACGGTCTCGCGCACATGATCGATGCCGAAAGGAACAACCGACAGGTCTTTTGACGATGTGGAGAAGATCGGACCGAGTCCCGCATAGTCGGCCGAATCCCGTTCGGCTCGCCTCAATCCGGCGGCATCCCGCACCGTCGCCCCGATCAGCTTCCCGTTTCCCAGAATCCGCCGGGCAACCGGCACCGGCATATCTTCCGCTCCAAGATGAACTCCGTCGGCATCGACCGCCAGACAGAGATCGACCCGGTCGTTGACGATACAGGTAACCCCCGACCGGCGGCAGAGCCGGGCAAGCGCATCGGCTTCGGCAAGCATCTGACGCATGCTTCCCCTCTTGTTCCGATACTGCAACGTATCGGCTCCGCCGGCAATCACCTCTGCGGCAAGATCGACCGCCGAACGAAACGGGCGGCCCCCGTCACCACCGTTGATGATGACGTGAAGCCGCCCGACGCTCTTTCGGATACGGTTCACCCGATTTACTCTCCGGCCTTTTCGGCCCCCTCGGGAAGAAGGATGAAGGTCATCCTGTTGTCGCCGAAGTATTTCTTCGCCTGCTCCTGAATCGTCGCCGGATTCAGTCCTTTGTAGAGTTCGCCGTACTTCAGAAGATTGACCGGATTCTCCTCGTGCTGATAGTAGAACTGAAGGCTGTTCAGCCAGAACCGGTTCTCCTGCAAACTCGTCTCCCGTTCGCGGCGCTGGATCTCCTGCACCTTCTCGATATAGCTGTTGTCCACCTTCTCGTTCTTCAGCGATTTGATGATCGACTCGACATCGGCGATCAGCTCGTCGGCCCGGTGCGGATCGCAACCGAAGAAGACCGACAGTTCATACGTCGACTCCGGATACAGCTCGTAGGAACCGAAGGCTCCGGGACTGTAGACGCCCCCCTTCTCCTCGCGCAGAGTCTCCCGGAGCTTCATCCGCAGAACCTCGATCATCGACTGGAACTTGTGGCGGTTCTCCATCGACCAGTCGAAATCGCCGGTCCAGGTCATCAGCACCTGTCCTTTCTCCTCGATCCCCTTGCGGACGACTTTTTTGATCATCCCCTTCGGAGTCTCATCGCCGATATCCCGCCAGGTCTCATCACGGTTCAGCGACGGCAGCGAGGCCAGGTAGGTCTCGACAAGCGGACGGATCGTCTGCGGATCGATGCTGCCGACGATGAAGAACGTGAAGTCGCTCGCATCGGCAAAGCGATCCTGGTAGACGGCGTAGGATTTATTCAGATCAAGCTCGTTCAACGTCTGAAGCGTCCAGGGACGGGCACGGAAATGGTAGTTCGAGGAGACGTAGCTGACCGTGTCGGAGAAGACCTGCTCCGGATTCGAGCCCCGGTTCTGCAGTACTCCTTCAAGCTGTCCGCGATAGACCTGAAATGCGGTCTCGTCCTTGCGCGGCTGCGTAAACGACAGATAGAGAAGCTGGAACATCGTCTCGACATCTTTCTTCGACGAACTTCCGCTTGCCGTCTCGTACATCTCCCCGATTCCGGTCGACGCGCCGGCTACCTTGTCGGCCAGGTACTTGTTCAGGCTGTTCAGATCAAACGATCCGATCCCTCCCTGCGAGATAATCGTCGAGGCGGTTGCTGCCGGAATAAAATCCTTGTCCGCCACGAGGGATGTTCCCCCCGGACTGTAGGCGCTCAGCCAGATCTCATCGTTCTTGAAATCGGTCGGCTTCAGCACGACGCGGGCACCGTTTGAAAGGGTCCACTCGGTGACGCCCAGCTCCTCGATCTTCTTCTCCGAAACGATCTTCCCGGTTTTCGGTCGGCTCTCCATCAGCGCACCGGCCACCGCCTCTTCGGCATAGGGCTCGATGTCGCTCTCCATCACATCCTCCACAACTTCTTCCAGATCATCCTGATCGGGCAGATCCATCTCTTCCTTCTGCGGGCCGCCGGCTGTGATCACCCGGCCGTCAGTCTTCAGCAATTCGCGGGCAAACTGGTTGATTTCGCTGAGAGATACCTCCGGCACGTACCACTGGTAAATCTTGTATTCATAATCGATGCCGGGGAAAGATTCCTCGCTCGTGAAGTTCGAGTAATACTCCCGCGCATAGTTGGTCGACTCGGTTTTGTCCTTTTCGGAATAGTACTGCTCGATGCCGGCCATCATCGAACTCTTCATCCGCGCAAGTTCCGACTCGGTGAAACCGTGACGGCGAACCCGTTCGACCTCCGTCATGATCGTCTCCAGTCCCTCCTCATACATCCCCTCCTTCACACGCGAGTTGACGAAGAACTGGCGATGCAGGCCGAGTCCGAGTCCGGCTCCGGCAAATGCGAAGAGAAAGGGTGCATCCGGTTGGCGACGAATCTCGTCCAGCCGCTGGCTCAGCATACCGGTAACCATCTGCTCCAGAAGCGTCCGCCGGTAATCGCCGTGCGTGTTCCGCGTTGTGCGGTCATGCTTGATGATGAACTGCAGAGCCGGATTGGTCGACTCCTTGTCGAACGCAAGACTGTAACGGGTTCCTTCGTGAACGGGGATGTCGTACTCGGTTCGCGGGCGCGGATTTGCAGCCTTCGGAATCGAGGAGAACTGATCCTTGATCATCTTCTCGATAACGGCCGGATCGAAATCGCCGACGGCGACGACCGCCATCAGGTCGGGACGATACCAGTCCTTGTAGAAGCGCTTCATCGCTTCGTGCGAACCGGACTCAAGAATTTCCTTCTTTCCGATCGGCTGACGATCGGCGTAGCGCGATCCGCCGTAGATCACCTTGAAATGCTCATCGCCGATCCGGGCCTCGCCGCCGCGACGCGAACGCCACTCCTCGATGACCACGCCCCGCTCGGCGTCGATCTCCTTCGGATCGAACTTGATGGTGCTCGCCCAGTCGCGAAGGATCATCATTCCTTTCTCCATCGTCCCTTCCCGGTCGGTCGGCACCTGCAGCATGTAGACCGTCTGGTCGAAGCTTGTGAAGGCGTTCAGGTCGGCACCGAACCGCATGCCGATCGATTCGAGGAAAGCGATCATGTCGTTCTTGGCGAAGTGCTCCGTCCCGTTAAAGGCCATGTGCTCGACGAAGTGGGCAAATCCGAGCTGATCCTCATCTTCCAGAACCGATCCGGCCTTCACCGCCAGGCGGAGTTCGGCCCGGTCCTCCGGTTTGCTGTTCTGCCGGATGTAATAGGTGATGCCGTTCGACAGCTTCCCGACCTTGACGGCCGGATCGGTCGGCAACGGCGCCGAGAGGGAGGAGGGCTCTCCTCCGGACTGCGCCGATGCCCCTACCGTCTGAATCAGCAGAAAGAGTAGCAGGAAGAGTGAGGTTCGTCGTTTCATCATGGTGTTATACCTTCTATTGTTGCGGAAGTTAAAAATCAAATCCCTTAAAGAACGGTCGACCGAAGTTTGCCGGGGAAGCGTCCTGCGGTCTCCATTCCTGTCTCGTGAGTCATGGCCTTGGTGATTTCTTTGTGCTCTTTGTGACTTGGTGGTAAAATCTTCCCGAGCAGGATCTGCCGTCAAGTCGCCATCCGCCGCGGCGGACATAAAGAAATCACCAGGCAATATCAAATTCGCCCTGAAGAACGCAGGCACGTATCGAACTTCGTCTGATGATTCTGTAATATAGACCCGTCGGAAAGAACGGGCAATCTTCCCGATTCGGGGAATCACACCCCGTGGCGCAGCGGCCCGTGCCCCTTGCCGAATCCCGGCGCATGACGAAGTCCCTGCCTCACATAGTTTCCAGCCTCCCGCACACTTTCTTCCAGATCAGCTCCACCGGCAAGCCGGGCGGCAATGGCAGAGGACAACGTACAGCCGGTTCCGTGCGTGTGTCGGGTCCGGATTCGTTCACCTTTGAAGAGAAGAACCCGTTCGCCGTCATAGAAGAAGTCGACAACTTCATCCTCTTCGTTCGGATCATCTCCTCCGGTAAGGAGCACGGCTTTCGGACCGAGAGCGTACAAAGTCCGGGCGATTTCCTCAAGGTTCTCTCTCCCCGTGACGTTCCTTCCGGCCAGAACCTCGGCCTCCCGGATATTCGGTGTGATGATGGTGGCCAGCGGAAAGAGCCGGGAGATCATCCCCCGGATCGCCTCTTCGGCCAGAAGCCGATCACCGCTGGTCGAGACCATCACCGGATCAAGAACTGTCGGGATTCCTTCCCCCCGCTCTTCGAGGATATCGGCTACCGCGTCGACGATCCCGGCATTCGACAGCATACCGATCTTGATCCCGTCAACCGGGAAGTCATCGAAGATCGCCTCCAGTTGTCCTTTGACGGCCTCCGGAGGGAGATCCCACACCCCTCGCACGCCGAGCGTGTTCTGGGCGGTGATGCTTGTGATTGCCGACATCCCGAAGACTCTGTGCGCCTCGAACGTTTTCAGATCGGCCTGGATACCGGCCCCCCCTCCGGAGTCGGAACCGGCGATTGTCAGTGCTGTTTTCATGCTGTCGGTTGTGACCTGATAGGGACGACAGGTTGTCGTCGTTGTTCCTTTTGTTGAGGTTGCGGAATGAAGAGTCACGCAAAGGGGGCAAAGAGCAAAGACGCAAAGAAGAAGCTTCAGATCAGCAGGGGGAGGAGTTTGCCGAGCAGGTCTTCGTTCTCCGCGAGGGTGATGCCGGCAACGCCGAAAGCTCCGGTAGCCAGACAGGAAATGCACTTCTCCGGCGAATCCATTCCTCCCAGAGCAAAGACGGGGATACTGACTGCGGCGACGCAGGCGGCAAGTCCGGAAATCCCGGCCGGTTCGATCTTCGGCTTCGAGCGGGTCGGAAAGACCGGACTGAACGTCACGTAACCGGCTCCGATCCGCTCGGCCTGTTGCGCCTCCTCAGGTGTGTGTGCCGAAGCTCCGAACGCTCCGGCAGGGATCACTCCCTCTTGCACCTCTTGCGAGGTCAGATGCCGCCACCCGATTCCTTCTATCGAGCAGGCATTTGTTATCAATGTGAGGTGCGGAGGGAGTACCATCTCGGCGATATCGTCGGCCAGTCGCGCCACCGCTTCGGCATCGTGTCCGGGATCGCGCAGCATCAGTCCGACGGGGACATCCGGGAAACGGGAGCAGACCTGAACAAAAGAGAGGAGACGGGAACGGTCTCCCGCAATGCCGATCAACCGGAACGGAGGTTTCCCCCTCCCCTCTCTATCCTCCACCTTCTCCCCCCGTCTCGATTCTCCCCTCCATCGGCGACGAAGCTTTCGCGTAGAGTCGCGTCGGTATTCGTCCGGCGTTCCGCGCAAGACGTCCCCCCTCGACCGCAAGGCGCATCGCCCGGGCCATCATCACCGGATGGTGGGCGCCGCTGACCGCCGAGTTCAGCAGGATACCGTCCGCACCAAGTTCCATTGCCAGGGCCGCATCCGATGCGGTTCCGATACCGGCATCGACGATCAGGGGTATATCGATCTTCTCCCGGATCATCCGCAGGTTATAGGGATTCCGGATCCCCATACCGGAACCGATCGGCGAGGCCAGGGGCATCACCGCAGCGCATCCCATCTCCTGAAGCTTCATGCAGGTGATCAGATCATCATTGCAGTAGGGAAAGACCTGAAACCCGAGCTTGACCAGTTGACTGCACGCCTTCAGAAGTTCCTCCACATCCGGCAGGAGCGTCTCCTCCTCCCCGATCACCTCAACCTTCACGCGATCGGTCCCGAGCGCCTCACGGGCAAGCTCGGCCGTCAGCACGGCGTCGCGCGCGGTGTAGCATCCGGCGGTATTCGGCAGCAGATCGTACCGTTCCCGGTCGATATAGTCGAGAATCGACCCGGCCTCCTTTTCGGCAAGGTTCAGCCGGCGGATCGAGACGGTCACAAGCTCGGCACCGCCGGCCTCAAGCGCCTCGGACATGATTTTCGGATTCGGATAGCGACTCGTCCCGAGAATCAACCGCGAACGATACCGCTTCCCCGCAAGTTCAAACAGATCCTGTTCCATCAAAAACAA
>CBFGQN010000263.1:0-6036 GCA_965650895.1 uncultured Ignavibacteria bacterium
GCTTCGGCTCCGTTTTTCGTCGTCACGTTCTTCCGCATGAATCGATGGCCGGTTGTTGTGGAATTATCTGCTGTCGAACAATTGCAGGGAAGGGAATGCGAACAAACATCGTCCTTTTGGGAAACTTCTTCCCTTCAGCGCTTTCATCAAAGTACAAATAACCGAACGGAACGGACAGACTATGATCGGCCCGGAACAATCTCCTCCTCCTTTCAACTGGAACGCCTGGTATGAAGGGATCGGCGGACGAACCATCAGTATCGACGAAGTCAACGAGATGGTGTGGAAAATCCACCACGAGCAGCAACCCCGATTTTTCGGAGAGGTTGCCGCCGAGCGGCACGAATTTTCCTCACCGGACGAAGCCGCAAGGACTATCAAGGAGAAGGCGACGGAGTTCGGGGCCGACATCGTCGGCATCTGCGAGATCGAGCCGAGCGATATTTACCGTGGCAGAGAGATCACCGAGAAGTACGCAATCGCCGTCGGACAGCGGATGCGATGGCGCGAGTTCCAGGTGGTCCCGTCAGTCGCCTCGGCGATCGAGTGCATGAGAATTTACTACACGCTGGGTGAGACGGTGATCCGGCTGGCCGACTGGATCAGGAGTCTCGGATGGGATTGCCG
Source organism: uncultured Ignavibacteria bacterium (assembly GCA_965650895.1). Taxonomy (GTDB): domain Bacteria; phylum Bacteroidota; class Ignavibacteria; order OLB7; family OLB7; genus JAGWAZ01. Next base: position 628 of record CBFGQN010000263.1, read on the forward strand.
GGTGGAGCATCCGCTGGGGGACAGCGATCTGATGCATATCCCGATCGGACTGAAGGCCGGGTTCGGCGAACTGGGTCGCCACGGCTCGATCATCCACCCGGAACTCGGTCCCCTCTTCCGGATGGGGAGCGTCATCACCTCGATTCCAATGACCCTCGACAGTCCGGTCGACGCCGGCATCGCCGAGTTCTGCGACCGGTGCCGGGCCTGCCGGAAATTCTGTCCGGCAGAGGCGATTCCGGATGAACGTTCCCCCGAAGCCGGGAAGGATCATCTCGGGAACGACCGCTATTTGATCGATACCGGCCGCTGCTTCCCCTACTTCGCGCGGAACTACTACTGCTCGATCTGCCTGCCGGTCTGCGCCTATAACCACAAGGAGTGGGCGAAAGATTTTGAAGGATTCAAAACGAATCTCTTCCCGGAAGTGGTGATGGAAGAACCGCCGGAACGGTACGACGGAGTAAGCCGGGAAGAGAAACACCGGTATCGGAAGTCGGAGTAGCCCCCTCGGAGGAAATCTGACGGAGCGATACCGGCCTTCCGACGAACGGGCCACGTCGCGAGAACCTGAGGGCTGCTTGTGTCCGCCGCTACGGATAGGGCAAAAGGGCGCACCTGCCGAAGACTCTTCACCGATCGAAGCATCGGCAGACCTCATTCTCTCCCTATCTTTTACCTTCGTTCGATGCAGATATTCGGAAGTTATTCATCATCGTCCGTCCGGAATCGGGTTCCGGCGTTGTCGAGATATACAGACCCTTTGCGATGACTGATGCTATTGACGCCATGATCCTGGCCGCCGGACGGGGGACGCGCCTGCAACCGCTGACCGACCGGGTACCGAAGGCTCTTGTCGAGGTCGGCGGAGTGCCGATGCTGGAGCATGTCGCCCGCCGACTTGCCGACGCCGGGACGACACGTCTGATCGTCAACATCCATCATCTGGGTGAACAGGTCAGGGATTTTCTGAACAAGCGTGACTTTTTCGGACTGGAAGGCCTCATTTCCGATGAGGCAGAGGAGCTGCTCGACACCGGAGGAGGATTGCTGAAAGCCGCCCCGTTGTTCCGGAGAACCGCCCCCTTTTTCCTCCACAACGTCGATGTCCTCTGCAATGCGGACCTCAAGGCAATGTATAGCGCCGCTTCCGCGTCAGATGGACGGCTTGCAACGCTGGCGGTGATGGCGCGGGAGACGAACCGATACCTTCTCTTCGACGAAGAGGGGCTGTGCGGTCACGGAAACGAGGAACGGGGGACCGAGCTTCTGGCCCGTCCCACGGTCGGCCTAACCGAGCGACTCGGATTCGGGGGCATTCATGTGATTGATCCCCGTATCTTCAATCTGATTGAGGAACAAGGGATCTTCTCGATCATTCCCCTCTACATGAGGCTCGCTGGGGCCGGAGAAAGGATTCTTCCCTGGCGAATCGACGACGCAGACTGGATCGACATCGGAACACCGGAAAAACTGGCGGAAGGGGAGAGAAGAGTTCATGGAGAGAAGAGTTTAGAGAGTTCATAGAGAGAGCGAACTCCCCACTCTTACAAACTCTGCAAACTCCGTGAGCTTACAACTCTACGAACTCGTTACTCTATGAACTCTATGCATCATACTCGCACGATACCGTTTTCCCTCCTCTTCGTCTCCGCGCTGCTGGCGTTCGGTCTGATCGCCTGCGACGGGAACAATGCTCCGATCTCCGAACCGATTCCGCAGGGTCTGTTCACACGGACCGCCCAGGCGGACGGCGGACGGGAATTGCGAAGCTCGATTTTGCTTGAACGGGACAGCGCCTTTATCACCGACACGGTCTACACCTTCCCCTCCGGCATCCGAACCGTCGATTCGGTCCACTCGGTTGAGCTGGAACTGAATCCCGCCGGAGACGGGTATTACCGGGCGGTAGAGGAACATCTCGCATCGGGATCGGATGTGACCGAAAACATTCTCCGCTACTGGTATTTCTTCCAGCGGGGCGATTCTCTCTTCTTCTATCGCGGCATCCGTCTGCGGGGAAATTACACGGGGATAGAGGGGGGATGGAGACTTTCCTCGGCAGACTCGGCCTATATCGGGAAGTCCTATACCTATGTCTTCACAAAAGATTCCGTCACCATCACACAAAGCTCGAATACGGGCGTGCAGAGTCTCACCTACTCATACGGTCTGAACCGGGACACGCTGAGGATCAACGGGGGACAGATTCCCCGGTTCGGCGACCGCTTCGAGCTGATTCCCGGTCTCGCCCTTTACCTGACGACCCATGCCGATACGGGATATGAGAAGAAGAACTGAACGTCGGAGAATGTCCGCAGGAATTATCGATATGCAAAACCGGGGAGGATGGCGGAAGTCGGGACAGGGGTCTCTGCTCCGGTTTCTTCCCCTTCTGTTTTCGGTTGCCGCATGTACCTCGGGATCGCAATCCGCCAGGCCGTACAACGACTCGGTGACAACGGATGGAAGCGAAGTGACGACAGGAACGTCATCGTCCGAGGTTGTCACGCTGTCCGAGGCGCTCTCATTGATTACTTCGCTGGAACAGGACCCTCTGGCCGAGGAAGCTCCGGCCCGACGGATGGTTCTGACCGCCTGGGTGATGGCCTCTCCCGATGTCGGCGATCTGGTACCGGATGACCGCTACGTCGGCGATCTCTTCTCATCGGACTATCCCTACAGCTCGGAACTTTTCATGCAGTATATGTTCGGCATGGCGCAGTCCCAGGCGCAGACGGAAGGCCTGCCGAAGCAAACCGAAGCGGTAGAGGAAGGACTGCGCAGCATGCTCGCAACCTACAAGAGTCTGGTGGCGGCCGATGAGAGTCTGCGCGACCGTTTTCTCGATGAACTCGACCGCATCCGCCAACTCGGGAAACTCCGTTCCTATATCGAATCGGTCGATGCGCAACGGAAGTCGCAGGGGGGACGTGCCGAATGAAGATTGTAGCCGATGAGAACATCGCCCTCGCCTCCGAAGCCTTTGCCCAGTTCGGCGAGGTCCGGTTGATGGCCGGACGGGACATCTCGCAGCAGGATCTGATCGACGCCGATGCGCTCGTCGTCCGGTCGATCACGCAGGTGAATCGGGAGTTGCTGGAGGGGACAGGAGTGGGATTTGTGGGAACGGCGACGATCGGAACCGACCATATCGATTTCAACTGTCTGGATGAACGGGGAATCGCTTTCGCCGATGCGGCCGGAGGAGGAGCACGTTCGGTTGCCGAATATGTGACGAGCGGACTTCTCTTTCTTCACAAACGGGGAACAACGGATATCGCCACGGCGAGACTCGCCGTTCTGGGCGTCGGGGCAATCGGCCGGAAGGTTGCCGGGTTCGGACGGGCGGTCGGGATGGATGTGATCGAATACGACCCTCCGAGAGCCGAGAGCGAACCGGAGTTCATCTCCTGTTCGCTCGACGATGTTTTCCGATCCGACATTCTCTCCCTGTCCGTTCCTCTTGCCACCGAAGGTGAGCATCCCACCCACCATCTCGTCGACCGGGCTTTTCTTGAAGCAATGAAGCCGGGAAGCCTTCTGATCAACACCGCACGGGGGGGGGTCGTCGATTCCGAAGAATTGCGCCGGGCACTTCAGGAAGAGAAGATCGCAGGGGCCGTTCTTGACGTCTGGGAGGGAGAGCCGGAGGTTCCGGTCGATCTTCTGGAACGTTGCCTGATCGCCACACCCCACGTTGCCGGTTACTCACAGGACGGGAAACTGAAGGGGACCGAGATGATGGCCGACGGACTTGCGCGATTTGCAGGGGTGGAGAACGGATGGAGGACGGAACATGCCCTGCCGGAGACGGCGGGGAGGGTCGACCTGAGAGGACTGGATCGATTCGATGCCTTTGCCAAGGCAATCCATACGGCGTATGATATTGCCGGAGACGACCGGCAATTGCGGGAACTGTTCGCTCTGCCGGAAGGAGAACGTCGCGCCGGTTTCGACAGATTACGTAGAACGTATTGGACGAGACGGGAATTTCCGGCGTGGAAGGTTGTGACCGAAGATGAAGGCGTCCGGCAAGGACTGACGAACCTGGGTTTCGGGATTGCGGAGGATGGCGTATAGGAAGGGAGAAGGCACATTCGAAGATATTCCCCGACGACGCTGATCGTTTCGGACGTGATGGTGTCGGCAGACAACCGACAGGTCCGGAACCTGTCCCCTGTTCCCTTGTTTTCCGTCCCGTTTTCCCCAGGTGGGGCAAAGGTTTTTGCCCCCTACGGACCCATCTCTATAAACTCTACGAACTCTTCTCTCTACGAACTCGCCCCTACATCGTCAACCCCGCCTTCAGTTTCGCCGCACGGTCGGCCAGCTTCAGGGCTTCGATAACCGCGTCAAGGTTGCCGTCGATCACTTCCTGCAGGGCGTAATTCTTTGCCTCCCCTTCCAGCCGGTGATCGGTCACCCGGTTCTGCGGCCAGTTATAGGTCCTGATCTTGTCCGAACGGTCACCGCTGCCGACCATCGATTTGCGCTGGGCCGCCTGTGCGCTCTCCTGTTTCGCCCGCTCGATCTCGTAAAGTTTTGCCCGAAGCATCCGCATGGCCCGCTCCCGGTTCTGCAACTGCGAGCGTTCCTGCTGGCATGCGACCGAAAGTCCGGTCGGGACGTGCGTCAGGCGAACGGCCGTCTCCACCTTGTTGACGTTCTGTCCCCCTTTGCCTCCGGCGCGGAAGGTGTCCATTTCAATGTCGGCCGGATTGATCTCCACGTCGATCTCCTCAGCCTCCGGCAGCACCGCAACGGTGGCGGCCGACGTGTGAATGCGTCCCTGTGTCTCGGTCTCCGGCACGCGCTGCACCCGGTGGACGCCCGATTCAAACTTCATCGAGCCGAAGGCTCCGTCGCCGGATAGCTGGAAAACGATCTCCTTGAAGCCCCCCATATCCGATTCGTTGAAGTCGATCACCTCGGTCTTCCATCCCTTCATTTCGGCGTACCGGATGTACATCCGGTTCAGATCCCCTGCAAAAAGGGCCGCCTCCTCCCCTCCGGTACCGGCCCGGATCTCGACAATACAGTTCTTCGAATCGTCCGGATTCGTCGGAATCAACAGGAACCGGATTCCCTCCTCCACCTTCTCCCTCCGCTCCTCCAGCTCGTCGAGTTCCAGACGGGCAAGCTCGCGCATCTCCGGATCCCCCGCCGTCTCCAGAAGTTCCTCCGCCCCCTCGATCTCCTCCATCAACTGCACGTACTCCTGATAGGCCTCCTCAATCGGGGCAAGTCTGCTCTGCTCACGCATCGCATCGCGATAGGCTTTCATGTCGTTCACCACCTCGGGAGTCCCCAGGCTCTCCTCCACATCGCGATAGCGTTCGTGTATTTCCCTCAGTTTATCAAGCAACATTTCCTTTCCTTGATCCTCATTTTCCGTTATGTTGACGC
>CBFGQN010000264.1:0-6030 GCA_965650895.1 uncultured Ignavibacteria bacterium
GCACAACCGGCGGCTATGGGCTGGGACTGGCCCTGACCAGGGCGATCATCGAAGCCCATGGCGGAACGATCAATGCCGAGAGTCGCGAGGGGGAAGGGACCGCCATCACGATCTGGCTGCCGTTCGAACCGACCGAGGGGGCGGTGCGCCAGGAACTTCGCAGACCTTCCGCCACAGCGACGGAACAGTCCTGACCCGATACGATTCCGTTTGTCTTTCACAGAGTTTTTTCGATAGACATGATTGAATACCTCTCAGGAAAACTGATCGACAAGTCGCCGACAAAGGTTATCCTCCTCTGCGGCGGAGTCGGCTACGGCGCACTGATCTCGCTGACGACCTACGAACAGCTCCCCGACGTGGAAGGGGAAGCCTCGCTCTTCACCTATCTTGCCGTTCGCGAAGACGCCATGACCCTCTTCGGCTTCTCGGAAGCTGCCGAGCGCGATATGTTCCTGTTGTTGACCGGTGTTACCGGCGTGGGACCGAAGACGGCAATCGGAATGCTGAGCGGCATGGGGGCCGAGCAGCTTCGCGATCAGATTGCCGCCGGGAACAGCGCGGCACTGACGACTCTTCCCGGCATCGGAAAGAAATCGGCCGAGCGGATCGTGCTTGAACTGCGGGACAAGATCGATACGGTTTCGGGGGGGAATCTTCCTCTTCCCGCCGACGGTCTCGGCAAGGCGGTCGTCCGGGGGGATACGCTGGCAGCTCTGGTCGAACTCGGCTACGGTCGTCCGGCTGCCGAGCGGGCTATTCGTTCGGCTCTGAAGAACGGATCGGATGTGGAGAAGAGTGTCGAGACGTTGATCAAGGCGGCGTTGCGGGAATTGCAGCGGTAGGAAAGATGTGACGGGGGATCGTACACGGATTGAACGGATGAGGACGGATCGGCACGGATATGTGCTCCCCGGTGAAACGCCGGATTCCGGAATTCGGTTATGACGTCATCAATGACTGAGGAAAGAAGTGCCGAACGTCCCGTAGCGATCGCCGGGCCGGGTAAACGGATCCGCTTTATCGACGGGATGAGGGGGCTCGCCGTCCTTCTGATGATCGCCGTCCACGCAACCGACGCCTTCCTCTCGGATTCGTTCCGTTCGGGCGAACTCTGGGATCACGTCAACATTCTCTTCGGCTTTGTCGCTCCCGCCTTCCTTTTCTTCAGCGGCGTTACCTTCAGGATTGCCCTGGAGCGCCGGGTCGCATCGGAACGGACAACGCGTGATCTTGCTCTGCGGGCCTTGCAGATTCTTGCTCTCGGTTACTGGTTGCAGATACCATCGCACTCCCTCCGCATCGCACTTCAGGGGACGCCCGAACAGGCCGCCCGCTTTTTCGACTGCAATATCCTGCAGTTGATCGGAGGGATGATGCTCCTCATGCTTGCACTCCACACGGCCTTCCGCTCTCTCAGAACATTGCAATGGAGTGCCGGGGGAATCGCTGCCGCAATGCTGCTCTTCACCCCTTTTGTTCCCCTGTTGATCGATCAGTCCGCCATTCCCCTCCCGCTTCGCTTCTGGGTCGGACCGGCCGGGACGTTTCCGGTCTTTCCGTTTGCCGCCTACTTCCTTGTGGGAGTTGCCGTCTCGCAACTTCTCGTCAGCTCCGCATCCCGCCGATTCGGCGGGGCGAAGGTCGCGTCGGCCGGATTTCTCCTGCTTCTTCTGAGCGAAGGACTTGATCTGGTCCTGTCATTGATTTCTCCCTACGATAACTTCTGGGAGAATACACCCGCTCTCTTCCTCTTCCGCACCGGCGGAGTTCTGCTTCTGAGCGGGCCGGTTCTCGGAATGATGAGGGGGGGAGAGGAAAGGAAAAGAGTCTCTCTGTTGGAGAAGACCGGCAAGGCTTCACTTGGCATCTATATTCTTCACCTGATGCTCATCTACGGGTCGCCGGTAAATATGGGAGTGCGATACTGGTACGATTCCCTCTTTCATCAACTGATGGATCCGCTTGAGACGGCGATGATCTTCCTTGGGATTGCCGGCGTCACGCTGTCCGCCGTTCTTCTGTGGAGGATGTTACGGAACCGGAAACCGGTTTTTGCGCGATGGTTGATTCTTGCGTGGTGGGTGGGGTTCGGGGCGGTGTTTCTGGTGGTGTGAGGAGGGGAAAGGGGAATGTCGAATGTCGATTTTCGTATGGCGAATTGATGTTCTGTAGGGGCGCAAAACCTTGCGCCTGATGGTTGCCGATGGCTGATAAATGCAAATGTGTGATTGGCGAACTACCCGGTAAACGCCGATTCCATCCTGCATGGTGAGGAAGGCCGGGATGTTGGGCGGGGGGACTGTAGCTGCGAGATACTCTTGATCGGGGAGGGGGAAGGCAACGATGCAAGCTTCTGCATTACACATTGAATCAGCCGTTCGCGCTTCTTTCATCATTTCAGGGTTGTTGCATCCGCTTTCCACCTTCCATCGGCAGGGGGAAAATCCGTCCCCCTCTTGCCTGGCGTTCTTTGCATTCTGTATCTTCTTCCCACATCACGGGTGTACTGATTCCATCAACAGTAACCTTCTACTCTTATGAAAACCCTGCCGGTCCGCCTCGACTGGTTCCTTGCGCTTCCGCTCCTCTTCGGAGCGGTCTCGCTCAGTGCGCAGGAGGAATCTTCCACATACGACCCCTTCAACAATCCTGCCGTCATGCATATCGGCTACCTCAATCCCGATTGCGTGCAGGATACCGTCTACGGCCTTCTCCACCGAAATCTCCAGTGGATTCCCGAGTACATCTGCTGGGGAAATGCCTTCGATTCCGCCGGAGTCTCGCTCTGTCAGGAAGGAGGCTACGATTCAACAATTACCGCCGCCGAGGTCCGGGATACGACCCGGATCGAGGCTCCGGTCTGGGGCCGTTACTCCTGTGCCCTCTCGGTCGACCGTTATAACGTCAACGATACGCTCGACGATCTGATCTTCTGGATCAAGGGGATCGACACGGTGCTGGGGAGCCGGAGTGAGCGTCTGCCGCACGACACCGCCTGTGCGCTGGTGGTCTTCGGACAGAGCGGACTGGAGACGAGGGAACGGATCGAACTCAATGCGATCAAGACCTTCCAGAACGGACCTTTCTACGCGATGCATCTCGGGGTCAACACCGAACTGATCAACCCGAAGCGACGGGACAACACGCGGAAGACAAGCTGGGAACTGAAGCGGGTGAACCGGAGCGTGGAGCGGGCCGAGCAGGAGGACACGACCGAGACGCCGCCGCCGCAGACCGCATCGGTGGAGGCGTGGGAGTACGAGGGGCGCGTCTGGCCGAACCCGACGATCTACACGACGAATGTGGAGATTATGCCGCTCCCAGCGGGGACATATTCAGTGGAAGTGATCGCGGTGAACGGGGCGCGTGTCTGGACATCGGAGCTGGAGATCGCAGAGGAGGGAAAGGTGTTCGAGACGGTCGATTTGTCGGGGTTGCCGAGCGGGCATTATGTGCTGCGGGTGTCGACGCGGGAGAAGTCGTTCGGGGTCTATCCGATCATTGTTGTTCGATGAAGTCGGGAGTCAGGAGTCGAGGGTCAAGAGTCGAAGAGGAAGCGCTTGATTCTGACTCTGGACTCCTGACTCCCGACCCTTGACTTTCCGCTTCGGGTTTGCTCGTGGAAGTCTCGCTCAACTCCGGGCGTCCCGTCCGCCACGGCGGACTAAAGACCGACGGCTACCAATAAAAACACTCTATGAACTCTATACACTCACACACGCTATGAAGACAAAACGCATCCTGATACCCCTGATGTTTCTCCTTGCCGGAACCGTGCTGCAGGCGCAGTATTCGGAGGAGGCATTCGAGCAGAAGAGAGCCGGTGAGCTCTATGATGAGCGGGGGTTCCTGCAGAACAAGGCCATCACCGTCGACGGAAAACTCGTCGTCTCCAACTCGAACGGGAACGTCTCCTACAGCTATCCGATCAGTGCGTGGAAGGAGAGCGGCTATGACTTCTCGGCCTCGCTGAACTACTGCGGCTCGGTTGCCTTCACCACGTTCGGGGAGTACGACCATGAGAACATGGAGAGTCCCTACTCCGCCTGGGACCGCTTCACGCAGAATCGTCCGGTCTGGTTGCTGGGGGTCAACGGATTTGCCGTGCAGGCGGTGTCGTTTGCGGCCTCGTTTCATGCCCATCCGGACTGGATTACCGGACGGTACGAAGACGAGGAGACGACCACGTTCACTGACGAAGATTTTGTCTGGGGAATCGACGGCTATGACGTCTGCAACCGGATGCAGGATTTTGCCGCCGGAAGTTTTGATGAGGGGCAAGGGACGAATCCGTATCGCTATCGTGACGTGATCCGGTTGCTTCGGTCCGACGGGAGCGTTCTGGAGTTGCTGAACGTCAGCTACGAGCAGAGTGGTGCGGGGGGGAGCGATGTGTGGGGCGTCAGCGGGCATCTCTACAGCGGCTACTACGTCGTCAACGAGGCGAACGCGCAGGGGTATGCCTGGGTGGAATATCAGGACACGGTCGATCTCCCCTTCTACCTGAACGACTTTCTTCCCGATGCACCGCGATATCGTCCCCGGATCGTGCACTACTATCCGGGAGACGGACTGGAGTATATCTTCAAGGAATGGTTCAATCCGTTCGGGATGCAGGATCTGCTCGATGCCGGCCTGCAGTTCGGCGGGGCGAAGGCCAACCCGACGATCTTCTATCTGATGGAGATCAGAAGCGCCGGAAAGCATCTGCTGAACTTCTACTACTCCCGGCACCGGGAGGTCCACGAGGGGTTCGATCAGGGATATTATCCGGTCTACGATTCGACGAAGGGGCGCGCGCTGCTGACCGGGTTCGGCGAGTCGACGGTCTCCTACGGCGACGGCTGGATGGCGGTGAAGACCGACGGACGGACGACCGTCGTCCGGTTCGACACGGTGTCGTTCAGCGGCAACGCCAATCCGTCGCAGAGCTTTCCGCTGGCCACGATGGGGTATCTGGGGAGCGTCTCGCAGGCGGTCGCCGAGTTTCCGCTGGATGAGGACGGACAGTATGCCTCCTGGCTCGGATACGTCACATCGATCACCGATGCGGAGGGGCGGGAGACGATCTTCGACTATGAGCAATACGAGCGACGACACAAGGGCTTCGGCTTCCCGCGTGCCGGCATTACGGTTGCGTTGAAGAACTACCGGTTGAACGAGATCATCGAGCCGACGGCGAAGTATGCGATCAAATATCACAATCGCGGGGGAGGAGGGCAGGGGATCGATGTGGACGGACTCGACACGCTGACGGTCTTTCAGGGGAGTGTGGGAGACTATCCGTACGCCTTCTCGAATTCCGCGTGGGAGGTGGAGAAACGGACTCTTGCCGGAGGACTCCTGACGACCGACAGCTATGATTTCATTTTCGGCAGCGCGCCGATGGAGACCGTGCCGACCGGGGCGAGTGTGGTGACCGAGGACAACCTGAGCGGCCGGAGCACGACGACGAACTATCATTACTCACGCCACAAGCTTCCGCGGAGCATCCAGTTCACCCCCGACAAATACTATACCGCACTCGACAAGGTCGAGACGTTCGGCTATGTCAACAGCGTCAAGACCGACTCGACCGTTCAGACGACCTCCTACACGAATCCCGCCCCCTATCTCTGGCTCCCCTCTTCACAACGGCAAGTTGCCGGAGCGGCGGTACAGGCATACACGGATTTTGCCTACGGTCTCGACACGGTCCGGCGCTACGGCGACGACGACACGCTGATCAAGTATCACGGGATGGAGGTCGGCACAACGGTCACCTACACCATCGATCCTCTCGGTCGGACGCATCGGGTCGACTCGACGATCTACCTGAATATCCCGGAGTTCGATACGAGTTTTACGCGGATCATCGCGGTGCTGGACAAGTTTGCGATGGCACGGAATTTCCTCTACTACCGCGATACGCTGCACCACGTGGACTTCGTCAATGCCCAGTACGTTGATGTCTACTTCGATCCTCGGATTCTGGTGGTGAAGTACTACGACACGTTGACGTTGAGTTCCTACAAGCTCCCGCCATAC
>CBFGQN010000265.1:0-6012 GCA_965650895.1 uncultured Ignavibacteria bacterium
TCAGGGGCACCTGCGCGGTGAATGCGCCCTCCCCCACCAGCTCGGCCGCCGCCCCGTTGACGCTGACCGCGCTGGCCTGGAAGCCGACCACCGCGCCCACCACGGTGACGGTGTCCATCGCCACGTCCAGCTCGGCGCCATCCTCCACCAGACGCCGACGAACAGCGAACGGTAGCAACATATCCTGCAATGTCAGTCCTTCGTCAAGCATCTGTTTGAGATTTGCCATCATCCCCTTTTCATCGTCCACCTTTTCATAATGACCAATGACCCATAACAGCGCGTCAGCCGGGTAGTGACGACCTTTGGTATGGAGAACCCGTGCTTCAAACGAATCGATACCAGCTCCGATAACCACTCCCGGACGGGGTTGACCATTGCTGTTACGCAGCACGATCAACTTGCCGACAATGTCGGGATTGGCGAGCATGATTTCCAGTTGACGCCGTTTACGGGCGACCTGTTCCGGCGTGTGTACCTGGAACGTCTGACGGTTGCGCCAGTCGGGAGAAAAATGGATGTCGTCGGTCAGCACTGAGAGAACTTCCCTGTACCGTTCGGTATCGCCCCACCACATCTGTGCAAGTTCGCGGGCGCTGAAAAAGTTTCCGGCCTGATGTTTGAGGTTCTCCCATAACTCTGCTGGGTCAAGCGGACGCGATTCTTTCCCTTTTGCGATTTGCCCCAGTGCCCAGGGACGTTTGGCAAAGGAGAACGAGAGCCGCTGTCCGATACGCGGAGTCTGCACACGCCTGACCCGCTGGCGCAACGCTGTTGCCAGACTGTGACGTGCGCCGGGGTCGCCGTGTACCAGCATGATCTCCTCGGCACCCAGTGCTCCGGCGTAATTGACCAGTTCGTTCTCGTCGGCGTGGGCCGAAAGCGAATAGGTGCCGACCTCACAGCGTACGCGCACCGTGGCTTCATCGATCCTCAGATGAAATTCCTCACCTGCCTCGCGCTTGTGCATCATCGTCTGCAGGAAACGTCCGGGTGCCTCTTCGTCCTGGTAGCCGGTGAGGAAGATGGCGTTTCGATCGTCACCGGACCAGTGTTTGGCGTACGTCACTGAGGCTCCGCCTGTGAGCATCCCGCTGCTGGCAACCACCACCGCAGGTTCCTCGCTGTTGATCACCTGATCGCGCATCGAGGCGTTGGCAACCGGCTTGATCTTGTCCCGAAAAAACAGGTGATTGTCCCCTGCAACTCTGACCGTGTTCTCCGGCAGCCACTCACGGAAGTCATGGAAGGCGTTGCAGACGCTGCGGACCATCCCATCGACGTAGACCGGTACATCGAACTCGTCACGAAAAGCCAGAATGATTTGCAGGACCTCCTGCGCACGACCCAGTGCGAAGGCCGGAATCAGTGTCTTCCCTCCTCGCTCCGCAACTCGCTTCAACGTCTCGATCATGCGACGCTCTTCCGAGGCCCGCATGGCATGGAGTTTGCCGCCGTATGTGCTTTCCAATACCAGTGCGTCGGCCTTGATACGCGGCGGATCGGCACTGATTACGGCACGGTTGGCTCCCAGCGAGACATCACCCGACATCACCAATGTTCCCTCTTCGCTTTCGAGAACCAATGTGGCCGCACCGGCGATGTGCCCCGACGGATGATATGTTACCTGAAGCCCATCACCCAGACGTACCGGCCGACGGAACTCAACCGGCTGGAAGGCTTCCATCAATCGCGATGAGGCAATCTCATCGAAAATGGGAAGTTCTCCTTCGGCCTCCTGCTTGCTCTGCATAATGCGATGGGCGTCGGACTGGAGAATCCGCGTGAGTTCTATCGTTGGTCGGGTTGCCAGCACCGGCACATGTGGATATTGTTCAACGACAATTGCCAATGCACCGGTGTGATCTGTGTGGGCATGGGTCACCAGGATGTAATCCGGTCCCCCTGCCTGTGTGATGAGACCGAGATCGGGAAGCTGATCCGCCTGGATGCCGCGACTGGTTTTCGGAGAGATACGGATTCCGGCATCGACCAGAATCGTCTTGCCCCCCATGGTGATGAGTGTGCTGCTGGCACCGACCTCGTCTGCTCCCCCCAGAAACGTTAGTTGCATGATGTAAACTTCTGATTGTGTGGTGCCGGAGTACAGGATGCTGTCCGGCGACAACCCCTGAGGTGTTTCACCTTCTCTCCATATTCTTATGAAAAAAGATACGATTCCACCTCAAATCATGTAGGTAAAAGGAAATGCACTGCCCCGACCGGTGGTGTCCGGTCGGGGCTGCTACTTCACTACGCAGCTTTCTTCATCTTCTCCCGCAACCCTTCCAGCACACGCCCCTTCTCCTCCTGCGTCAGCTCTGCGATCCCTTTCGTCCGGTGGTCGCTCGCCCAGAGGGCGATCTTCTCCGATTGCTCACACCACATGTCGTGGTAGATCTCATTTCCCAGCTTCTCGATCTCCAGCGTGATCGAGTTGCCCGCCGGGAGACGACTCACGTTCTCCCCTCCCTTCTTCCCACCGGATGTCGCCCGGCTTGGCCGAGACTTGGACGATGCCTTCGGCTTCGGCTTCTGCTTCTCCCCATCTCCGGAACGTTCCTCCGGCCCCTCCCCCTGCAACCACCGATGCAGCGTCGCAGCAAAGCCCGGTCCCGGCTTCTCGATCACCTCGCCGTCGATCTTCCGACACCGCGTCTTCACAACGATCATCTGGTGGTCCGGCGTCATGTCCCCGACGATGTCGAACTCGTACTCCGTGTTGTCACGGATAATCGGCGACAGGCCGACTTTTCGGGGGACCGCCTTCCCCTTCTCCGTCGTCTCGATCACGTATTCCGTCTTGCTTCGCAGCGTCGCGATCAGGTGCAGACGGCTCGACAGCATCTTCTCGATCAGACTCTGCCAGACCGGCGTCACCTTCAGCCAGGCGGTGAATCCGTTCTGCGTCTTGCTCCGGACCTTCTCTCGGTCGGCCATCTCCAGCGCGCCGTCCTTGCCAGACCAGGCGTGCGACAGCGAGTCGATCACCAGGACATCGTACCCGCTCTGCTCGGCCGCCTCGATCGCGGCAATGTAGAGGGTCGGGCTGTAGCTCTCCAGTCGGACCGTGTCGAAACGGAACTCGTCGGCATACTTCGAGGCTGAGCCGTGTTCCGAGTCGATCAGCGCAACACGCTTGCCGAGTGAAGTGGCGATCCGAAGGGCGGTGTAGGTCTTCCCGCTCCCGGCCGGCCCACTCAGGGCCAGCCGGAGGCGTGCGTCGTGCTTCGTTGCTGTGGTGAAGTTCATGATGTCGATTCCTCCATCAGGTGTGTGTGATTTCTGATTGTGTGGCGAAGTTCTTCGATCTCGTCGGCGACGGCGTTCAGCGAGTGCGAGACCGCGAAGAGGCCATCGACGACATTCGGGCGGTGACCGGGGAGCGATTCGGTCAGGACGTGGTCCAGCACCTTCATCAGCTTCTGCAGAAATTGATCGTCCATTGTTCAGTCCTCCTCCGGCTGCATGATCGTCAGGACGTGTTCCCCGTCGTCTCCTCCGTGACTGAGAGCCTTCAGCTTGTAGAACTTCTGATAGGTCGTCGTGCGGTCAAGGACGATTCGGTATCGGATCAGGTCGGTACTCTCGGTGAGAGACCGGATCTCGGCCAGCAGGACGATGAGCAGGTCCCAGAGCCGACCGGTCAGGTCTTGTCCGGACTCCTCCGGAATGTCGTTGAGCGCTCCCCAGACCGAGGCGGTGACCGCAACCGGGACTTTGTATCCGGCTTCCTTCGCAAGCGTGCTCACGTCGTAGAGGACGCCGTCGGCGATTGCCTCCGCCCGGGTATACTTGAAGATGAAATCGTGTTCGGTGTTCATGATGTGTTCAGGTTGATTGGTGAATAGTTCGGATTATTGTTGTTCGCGTCGTCGTCGTTGTTCGTGCAGTCGTTTCCTGCATGTCGCACCAAGACCCCGCAGACGGCTCCGGTCGGTCCGGAGTCGCCGACCGCATCGGCGGCAGGTCTCGCGCGAGAGGCCGAAGAGATCAGAAGGTGAGCAGCTCATCCCCCCGCTCCTTCGGTCTGGCCGGCATCGTCTCGATCAGCACCGTACGAACCGACTGACTCCACCGCTGCTGAACGATCGGCGCTGGCGTCACGCCCCAGCGGTAGCGGTAGAGATCGCAGTACGTCCGCCAGAGCTCCCATTCGAGAAGCTCTTCGACGTCGGCACGGACGGCCAGCGGGAGAACCCGTCCGGCGGGTTGTTCCGGGATGTGGTGTTGTTGTTCTGTTGACATGGGAAATCGTCCTCCTCGTGGGCCGAGAATGCCCGGCCCACGCTGTGTGTATGATGATTCAGGAATTGAGTGAGCGGTAAATATCCTGGAGTACTCCATCGAGCGAGACGGATTGTCCGGTGGTCTCCCCCACCACGAACCGAAGTCGGTTCGCAGGACGGGGCTTCCGTGCTCTTCGAGCATATCCAGCAACCACGATTCGACAAGCCACCATTCGTATACGTCCCGGTACTCGTCCTCCTCCTCGTCGTAGAGGTTCGTCACCTCATCCCACCAGATGATTTCCCGTTTCAGGAGCTCATCAACGAGAAGAGACTGACACCAGATGACACGGGCATCGATCCAGTCGCGGAATTCGCGGTCGTTGCAGAGATTAGTCATGATCCACCTCCGGGCGGTTGGGATCATAGAGCGGGATCGAGGATTCCGGGAGTCCGGTTCGCTCGGCGATGGCTTGGCGGCACTCCTCTTCCGAGTCGTACCACTCGTCGCGGGGCGAGATGTCCCACACATTGCCGAAGCTCAGGAGTTTGGCGGTCGTGGGAGAAGAGAAGAGCACAAGACACCGACGAACGCAATTTTGCGGAGTCGGAACGAAGACAAACGCCAACATGGGCGGAATAGATCGAGAAGACATAAAGACCTCCGGTAGATGATGAATGATGAACGAAGGATCCGGACGGAATCCGCCCGAACGCTTCGCTCACCCCCCCGCACTAAACACCTCGTCGAGGCGCGGCGGACCGGAGCGCAAGCCCGCCCCGAAGCGATGAGCGGAGCGGCGAAAAGGGAAGGGAATCAGAGGATGGAGAAGGCGTCGGCTGGAGGGGATGGTAATTCGGGGCGTTCATCTTGGGCTTGCGCGGAAGGGAGCACGCGCCCGATTTTTTTGGTGTGCGGGGGTAGCTGACCAACTCTATCATCTTGAGCATAAGTACAGAAACAGCTCTAACCGTTATGCAGAGCAGCTCATGCGCAGGACATTGGCAGTGTGTCAGCATCTGCATACGATCATCGGGATCAGTGCCGAGGATCGGATAAGCTATCAGACGTAGTTGCGTGGATTCAAAGGGAGGGATATCGCGCGGTTTCTTCGTCAGCTACGGCCCCGGAACAGCAGGAGGATTCTGGTGGTGTGGGATCGCCTGGCAGCTCATCGCAGCAAGGAGGTCGGCAAGCTTCTCCTGCAGGTTTCGGCTGGGCGTCTGGATGTGGTATTCTTGCCGGGCTATGCTCCAGATTTGAATCAAGAGGAGTGAGTCAACAAGTATCTGAAGTGCGACCGCATTCACAATGCGCGTCACGAATGTCGCTGGGACTTGTGCTATACTCCCGGTAAATCTGTAGCTCGATGATTTCAAGAAAATGGCACTTGCGATCTCATTAGCCGGGAGTATATACGCCTTGCATGGAGTTAGAGTGCTTACGACGCAAGCCGCAGAAGATTATCGAATACTTCCACGCTGCCGGATGGATTCAATCTTGTTTGGCGATGAGAGTAGATTTGATTCTGGCCTTCTTTGCTGTCTGGGTTTTCGGGACCACTTCAAAGGCCCGATTCCGGAAGAGCTATTTATTCAGTAAAAAGAGTGATAATCTCATCACACTCACCACCCATGGTCAATGACAAATGGATATCCCACTTACTAGAATACAAGCTTAAGCCTTGGGAAGCTTTAAATTCAATCTTTTGCAAAATAGCACTTCTTACATCATTAAATGTTTTCACAAATGCTTCTTTTTTGGCAGAATCAATAATAGCTT
>CBFGQN010000266.1:0-5999 GCA_965650895.1 uncultured Ignavibacteria bacterium
CCGACCGCAGATTGGTAAAGCGAAGCCGGACCTGAATGCTGTCGTTTGCCGGGACGGTAAACGGAAGATCAGGGGAGATGAGCGTCCCCGACAACCCGTTGGTAAACGCAACACTCTCCACCGTGACGTCGGCCGAACCTGTGTTGGCGATATAGACGACCGTATCGAACTCGTCACCGCAGATATGGTTGAAGATGCCGTCGGAACGAAGTTCCCCGCGGCGTATGACCGGAGCCGGAACGAAGGCATAGGCGTCGGTGAAGCTTCGGCCGTTGACGGTTACCGCAACCGGACCGGTCCCCTCCACCTCATGTTTTCCCGGTCCCACTATGGCCGAAGCGAACAGGCCGTTGAAGACAAGAGGGGTTCCATCGAGCTGCACGACAACCGAAGGAGAGGAACGAACCACGCTGACCGTGTGGATCCAGGGGACCTCAATATCATTGCCTCGTGACGCCAGGGTCGGAACGCCGAAGCGATGGGTTCCGGCCATCTGCTCGACCGGCGTCAGCAGAGACATGACGGCATCAGCGGTCGCCATACCCAGGTCGGTTACCCGCGGATCGAGGTTGACGCCGAAATGGGCCGCAACCACCGGAGCGGAGCTTTCAATCCTTCCGTCACCGAAGGCTTCGCCGGAGTAGCCGGTCCGATCCGGCATCAGAGAATCGATCACCGGAAGGAGATCGGGAGTCTGAAGCCGGGTGGGACCGCACGTCCCCATCACTTTCCAGAACGCCCCCTGCTCGGCGGGATAGCGGGCAAAGAAATGCGTTCTGCCCAGCGCTTCGTGTGACGGGAGTTGTTCGATCACCGGGCCGCAGACCTTGCTTGCGGTCGGCAGACTGGCGCACGTGGTTCCGCTCCAGACCGCCACCGGCCGGTCGGCCTCGACCAGCGATCCGCTCATGTCGTCGTTGATATCCGAATTCGTCCGCTCAAGCGACAGCATCTGGTAGATCTCTCCCTTGTCGAGAACGACGGTGAAGGGAAGGCTCGGCGGTCTCCCCCCCTTCGTCTGCAGGCGGGGCGTAATCGTCACCGACGTGTTGTCTTCGGTTGCGGCAACGACGACAAACGATCCCTGATAGAAACTGCGGAGAGAAAGAGTGGTGTAGGTGGTTCCGAGAAGCCGGTGCGGAATCGCGCCGAAGGCTTCGGAGGCGGTCCCCCGGTCGAGCATCACCGCAAGAGTAATCGGGGTGGGTGCCCGGACGTCGAGGCTTCGGTCGAACAGACCCTCTTCCCACGGCAAGGCGATATCGGTCGTGTCGATGACATACTCGCTGTAGCCGTTCGGTCCGAGCGTAAAATTCCGCGTCGCACCGGTAGCGCCGTAGCGAAGCTCGACGGGCGTGCCGGGATCGCCGGTCACGAGCAGGCGGATCCGTTCCGTCTCGCTCCTGTCCGACGGAGAGAGATAGGGAAAAGCGAGAGTGAACTCGGTCCCCTCGCCCGCAACCTGCGCAACGGCCCCTCTCCCGGCGCAGAAGCCGAAGAAAAGGAGTGCCGCCACAAGTTGCGTTACCGCAATGCCCGGGTAAAGACGTCTCATCGTTCCTTCATTAACACATCAACGGACGTTTTGATAGTACCTCCGGAGGGTTTTCCATCTTCCCAACAAAAAAGGCATCCGACGTAGCGGATGCCTTTTCAGTGAAGTTCCGTTGTTGTTTTCTCCCTATCCGACCTTCACCACGCGATTTTTCAGCGTGCCGAGGCGTTCGATCTCCAGCTCGACCTCATCGCCGTCCTGCAACCACTGGTTGGTGATGCCGGAACCGTTCAGTTCAAGGAAGCAGCCGGTGCCGACCGTTCCGGAGCCGATGACATCACCGGCCCGGAGCGTTGCGCCGTAGGAGGCCCGCTCGATGATCTGTGCGAACGTCCAGGTCATATCCTTCAGGTTTCCCCGCGAGACCTCCACGCCGTTGACCCGACCGATCATCGTCAGATCGTACCGCTCGCCCTTCTCTCCGGCCAGTCGCTTGTCCACCAGTTCGTCACGGGTCGCCAGCCACGGACCGAACGTATTGGCGAAGTCCTTCCCCTTTGCCGGGCCCAGACTCAGCTTCATCTCCTCCATCTGCATCGCCCGCGCCGACCAGTCGTTGAAGACCATGTAGCCGAGGATATAGTCGTCGGCCTCGGAGGCTTTGATGTTCCGTCCGGTCTTGCCGATCACCACGGCCACCTCAAGTTCAAAATCGAGTCGCTCAAGGTGGCGTTCCATCACCTCCACATCACCCGGACCGGAGACTGAGGAAGGATTGGTGAAGTAGAAAACGGGAAACTGATCGAACTCCGGAATCATCTCCACTCCCCGGTTCCGGCGGGCAGCTTCGACATGCTGACGGAAGGCATAGCCGTCACGCATCGAAGGGGGGTTCGGCACGGGGGCAAGAAGCCGGACATCGGAGATCGGGACGGTTTCAACATCGTCGCGGTGAT
Organism: uncultured Ignavibacteria bacterium; assembly: GCA_965650895.1. Taxonomy (GTDB): domain Bacteria; phylum Bacteroidota; class Ignavibacteria; order OLB7; family OLB7; genus JAGWAZ01. The sequence continues at coordinate 2,452 of CBFGQN010000266.1, forward strand.
GGTCGGCCCAGGCGGCGACATCCCGCGCGAAGGTTTGTGCCCCTTCTCCCCCTGCAAGAAGCGACCGCATCGTTGCCAGAGACTCCAGCGGGACGTTATCGTTCATGGCGGCCACGGCCAGATAGCGCGGTGCCGTCGCAAGCAGGTTCACAACAAGCGTGTCGTCGAGAACAAGTCCCAGCTTCCCTTCTGCTCCCTCGCTTCTCCGCTCGGCTCGGTCAAGATAGCTGACAAGTTTCATGGTATAAATCTGCGCGTAATGATTGATGGTTCCGGACACGGAATGAAAGGGACAAAGGTAGCAATTTCGGGAGGACTGCCCGGGAGAGCGAAGAGATGTTACGGTTTGGAGACGATCCGCCGCCAGTAGCGCCGGCCAAGCATCATCCCGGCAAAACCGAGAAGGAGAACGGCCAGGAAGAGGAAGATCAGAAAGACCGGCGACCCGGCGCGGGGGAACGATCCGATGAAGAGCGTACTGAGGGTAATCCAGAACAGAGCCATCAGCACGCCGACGCTCCCTCCGATCCAGCTCAGTCTCTTCCTCAGCAGAAGCGACGCCTGTTCCCGATCAAGATGCTGGAATTTGCCCTGTCCGTTCATATAGCTCATCATCGTGGTTTTGCGGGAAGATAAGAACCGGCTGAAGGTGGAGCAAAATTCCCGGACAACTCAACTCGATCACATTCGCAAATCGACATTCGGCATTCGCAGATCGGCGTCACACTCAATCGGCAATGAAACGATGGGGCTGTGGCGAAACGATGGGGCAAAGGTTTTTGCCCCCTACGACGCACACATATTCGACGAATCGAAATTTCCCTTCCCTCACCCACTCTCCTCTCTATGAACTCTACAAACTCCACGAACTCCCACCTCACACATAAAACACCGCAAAGACCAGATACCGCGCCACCCGCAGCGGGAAGGCGATCCAGATGATGTAGTGAAAGGGGATCCGGAAGATTCCGGCGGCGTAGGTCAGGGGGTCGCCGAGGAAGGGGGTCCAGGAGAGGAGGAGACACCAGACACCGTAATGATCCACCCATTGCAGGGCCTTGCGACCCGACTTCCCCCGGTCAAGCTTTGCATGGACCTTTTCGCTGAAGACATGTCCGATCAGATAGTTCAACGCAACGCCGGCACAGTTTCCCGCCGAGGCCCAACCGAGGGCTTCCCAGGCATCCATACCGAGAGACATCGCCCCGAGCAGGGCAGCTTCGGAACTGATCGGCAGAATCGTGGCGGCCAGTAGACAGAACAGGAAGAGTCCGGGACCGCCGTTGAGTGCAAGAAATGATGCGATTTCGTTCAAGCGTCCAGTTATCGAATGACGAGTGCCCCGCCGCAGGCGGGTCGAACACCGGATAAGATGAAGTCGTTTCGGACCGGGAGCAAGGAAGGAAACGGAGTTTTGTGTAACGATTGAGTCGGACAAAAGCCTGCTGAAATGCAAGCACAACCGAACGTGGCAATGAACTGAGTCGGTTGGACGCCCCGGCATCGCCATTCGACAATCGTCCTTCGACAATTCCTCTTCCCCCACCCATTCGCCGCGGCGGCCACACACACTCGACCGGTTTATGTCCCCCTCTTCCCCCGCACCGCCCGGGGGGAGAGATGAGCGGAGATTGTCTCTTCGCGAATCCATTCGGCGGTCAGGCGGATCAGTTCGTCCTGTGACGAGAAGGATTCTTCTTCCGGTTCCGGCTCCAGCCGCCGATAGGAACCGTCCGGCATCAGAACCCGGGCCTTCCGCGTATCCATCAGATAGATGTCCAGAATACGTTTGAGCAACGCCTTGTTGGCCGGCTCCTCGACCGGAAACATCGTCTCGACGCGACGGTTCAGATTGCGGGGCATCCAGTCGGCCGAACTCAGGTAGAGTTCTTCCTCCCCGCCGTTGTGAAAATAGATGATGCGGGAATGTTCCAGAAAGCGACCGACGATCGAGACCACCCGGATGTTCTCGCTGATCCCCTGAAGTCCGGGTCGCAGACAACAGATGCCCCGGATCAGCAGATCGACCCGGACCCCTTTCTGAGAAGCGGCATAGAGCTCGCGGATAATGCCGGGATCGACCAGCGAATTCATCTTGGCAATGATCCGCCCCGGATTCTCCGGCGTATGCTTTTCCACCTCCCGACGGATCAACTCCACGGTCCGGTCGCGAAGATTCATCGGCGCCATCACCAGCTTGCGCCAGGCGATCCGTGCGCTGTAGCCGGTAAGGTAATTGAAGAGGTTGATCGCATCGTATCCCATATCCGGATCGGCGGTGAACATGCCGATGTCGGTATAGAGCCGTGCGGTCACCGGGTTGTAGTTGCCGGTGCTCAGGTGGAGATAGATGCGGGGAAGTCCGGTGTCGTCCTTGCGGACAACCATGGCGATCTTGCAGTGGGTCTTCAGGCCCACAAGGCCATAGACGACATGGACGCCGGCCTGCTCCAGCCGCTTGGCCCACTCGATATTCTTCTCCTCGTCGAACCGCGCTTTCAGTTCCACCAGAGCGGTCACCTGCTTTCCGTTCTCGGCCGCCTTGATCAGCGCGTCGACAATCGGCGAATCCGAACCGGTCCGGTAGAGCGTCTGCTTGATCGCCAGCACCTTCGGGTCGTTTGCCGCCCCCTTGATGAAATCGACGACGGCGGAGAAGGAATCGAACGGGTGGTGCAGAAGGATGTTCCCGGAGCGAATGACCGAGAAGATGCTTCGTTCCTCATCCAGAAAGCTCAGCAACGACCGACTGGTAAAGGGGGGATCCTTCAGCTCCCGACAGTCGACCCTGTGAAGCGTCATGAAGTCCCCGACATTCCCCGGCCCTCTGGTCTCGTAGACATCCTGGACTTCAAGGTCAAGCGAACCCCGAAGAAAATTCCGGATCCGTTCCGGCATCTTCTCGTCCACCTCCAGGCGAACCGCCTTTCCCCACTTCCGACGCCGGATCTGCTCCTCCATCACTTTCAGCAGATCGTCCGCCTCCTCCTCGGCGATCTCGATGTCGGCATCGCGGGTGACGCGGAAGGTGTTGCCGGAGATAATTTCCAGGCCGGAGAAAAGGGCATGTGCGTGGGCGGCGACAAGCTCCTCGATCAGAACGAAGTGAAAGCCGGGCGTATCCTGCAGAACCGGAATGAAGCGTCCGAGAACCGAGGGCATCTGCACCACGGCGAAGTGGAAGCTCCCCCCTTTTTCGCTTTCGGATTCCGATTCGGTGTGAAGATCGTGCAACGCAAAGCCGATGTTCAGGTTCCGGTTCAGCAGCAGAGGAAAGGGACGCCCCGGATCGACTCCGAGAGGTGTGAGAACCGGCAGGACCTCCTGCATGAAGTATTCTTCGAGACGATCACGCTCGGCGGTCGGAAGAGACTCCAGTAGCCGGATCGTTACTCCACGCTCCTGAAGTCCGGGAAGAACCTCGTTCAGCAGACAGGCATCCTGCCGTTTCAGCAGAGGCTCCAGCTTCCGGTGGATCTCGTTCAATTGTTCCAGCGGCGTCAGTCCGTCGGCGGCAAGTTCGACAACGCCGACCGAGACCTGCTCGC
>CBFGQN010000267.1:0-5995 GCA_965650895.1 uncultured Ignavibacteria bacterium
TCTCCGATTCCCGCGCAGTGTTTCTTCTATGTTGCCGTTATCGGAGCGAATGTGATCTGCTGGTGTGTGGTCTGCTGAATTTTGAGGCGGAACCGGGGGAAACGGCGGAAGATGTACGATCCTCTACAGCAAAATGCGCAACGCAAACAGATGAAAGAGAGGGGCTGAGGAGAGGAATTCGTGAGCTTGGTGTAATAGATAGAGCATTCGGATGTTCTGGATAGACCCGGTCTGGAACTGACGGAATGATCAATGCTTTTTTCCACACTCCACTTGCATTGTCGCCGCCAAAGACGATAACTTTCCGGTTTGTCCGTCATTGACTCCCCCTCGCAATCCGGAATTGAAGGGACACGTATCCGATACCACTATAAACCATGTTCAACGGAGTATGATGAAACAACGTTATGCCTTCGGCATTGCTCTGATGGGAATGCTCTTCGGCGTTCTGCTCGGAGCCGGGAGACTTGCCGGACAGACCACAACAGACCACCGGGACGATCACGGATTTACCGTCAACGGGAAGTACTACGGGTGCGGCACTGCCTGGGCGGCGGATTACGATTACGAGGCTGCGTTGGAGCAGACCCGGATAAACAATCCGGCTCGGTATGAACAGATGGTGACTCGCACCATTGCCCGTGAGAAAGGGTTCCTTCGTCCGAGTACGCAGTCCGGAGCGGACTGGACATTTTACATGACCGATCGTGCCAATCCCGAGAGTGGATTCAAGGATGTTGGAGCGATCCTTCGATATAACGGCGATTCCATCCTGATCTGGGTGGATGAGAAGGACAACGCTCTGATCAGGGATGAAACGATAGAAGCCTTGGCCAAGGGGCTGGCCAAACAGGTAAAAACCGGCCCGAATACGCGCGATCCGAACAAGGGCATCGTCTTCAACGATATGGATATCTTCGGTCGTCCTCCGCTGAATCAAGGGTTTGAAGAGCATATCGCTTCCTTCCTTCTGACCGATATTGAGGAGCCCCCGGGTCTGGGTGGAGGAGGAGTTATTGAGGGATATTTCAGCCCGTACGATCAGACCGACAGAATCGGTTCAAACAGAACGAATATTCTCTACATCGACAGTCGGCAGTCGCTGATCGACAGGGGACAGACTCCTGGCGCTATCGAGGGAGTTATCGGTACGATGGCCCACGAATTCCAGCATCTGATCAACCACCAGCGCTATCAGTCTACCGGAGGAGATGTGGGGGCCCACTGGATCTACAATGAAGGACTCAGTGAGGTGGCCAGTCTGCGAAACGGCTATTCGGGAAGAACCGCACGTCTGTTCCTGAACAGCCCGAATCGCTTTCACTACTTCTCCTTTCCCTCCGGAAATGCCGACACGATTCTGCGCGGCTATGAACGGGCCATGCTCTGGGTCCACTATCTCTCGGAGCGGTTCGGCGACGCGTTCCTGTACGAACTGACGTCGGCCGGGGGGCAGGGACTGGAACCGGCAAGAAAGGCAATGGAAGTACGGGGACTGGGTTCGGATATCGAGAGTGTGTTCGGAGATTTCTGGGTGGCCAACTATATCCGGTCCGACAGCAAGTTCCAGGGTGATCCGAAGTATCGGTATCAGTTTGACGTGACCGGGGGGAACGCATCGACGGCAAGCCAGCAGACCCCTTCAACAACAAAATCCGGTGAGGTCCTGCTCAAAGGATACGGGGCCTATCTTCCCCTCTACACAAAGCTGAGTCCCAGCGATCCGGATGCGCTGCGGATCCGTTTCGAACCTGCACAACGGACCTACGCGGTCTATGCAGTGAAAAGAAACCGGGACAACGGTCCGGTTGAAGTCCAGAAGCTGAACATCGATCAGCAGTATACATTCGAGCGCTACAGCTCAATGATCTTCGTGATCGTCAACCTGTATGGCGACGGAAACACGGTTCGCTGGACTGTCGAAGGGTTTACCTCGGGTGTTGCGGATTATGCAACAGACAGGAAATCCTTTGGCCTGACAACCGTAGCTCCGAATCCCGTACGGGGAGAGGCTCGCTTCGGATTCCACACTTCAGAGCCCGGCTCTGTGGATCTGAAGCTGTATGATATCCGTGGAGAAGTGGTCCTTGATATTCTTGACGGCATCCGCTTCGAAGCCGGGCGGCACAGTCACGTTACCGATCTTTCGAATCTTCCGGCCGGTGTTTACACCGCTCGTCTTCGCAAGGAGACAGGAGAGATTGCCGTGCAGCAGTTTATTGTAGTGAAGTAGGCCCGGTAACTTTTCCGAATGCGTCGGGTACCTTCAAAGGCTCACTGCAAGGGCGTAACTCCTGCGGAGTTACGCCCTTTGTTGTATTATTACCTTGGTTATCAGCATTTTATATCCGCCATCAAGCATGATTCAGGAGCATAGTATGATGTCGTCAAAGCTACCTGCCGTTACTCTTCGCTTTCAACGAATTCTCGTCATCCTCGCGATTATCGGAGTTCTGCCCCTGATTGCCCGGGCCCAGAGCGGGCACGAACACTACACATGCGGTTCCGACTGGGCAGCCGGTTTCGACTACGAGGAGGCCCTGGAACGAACCAGAGCAAATAATCCGGCTCAGTATGAACGGATGGTGGCCCGCACCGTTGCCCGCGAGAAAGGGTCCCTTCGTCCCAGCACGCAGGCCGGGGCCGACTGGATCTTTCATGTGACCGATCGCGCCAATCCGGAGAGCGGGTTCAAGGATGTAGGGGCCATACTTCGGTACAACGGCGATTCGATCCTGATCTGGGTGGATGAGAAGGATAATGCCCTGATTACCGATGCGACAATTGAACTTCTGGCAAAAGGACTGGCCAGACAGGTGAAACCCGGACCCACCACCCGGAATCCGGATAACGGTCTGGTCTTCAACGATATGGAGATCTTCGGTCGTCCCCCGCTGAACCGTACCTTTGAAGAACATATTGCTTCTTTCCTTCTGACCGATATTGAGGAGCCCCCCACGCTTGCCGGAGGAGTAATCGGCGGGTATTTCTGCCCGTACGACCAGACCGACTGGATCGGATCGAACATGACCAACATCCTCTATATCTACAGCCGCCAATCGCTGATCGACAAGGGACAAACGCCCGGAGCGATCGAGGAAATTCTGGGGACTATGGCGCATGAATTCCAGCATCTGATCAACTACGGTCGCTATCAGTCGATTCCGAACGATGCCGGGACTCACTGGATCTACAACGAGGGCCTCAGCGAAGTCGCCAGCATTCGCAACGGGTATGTCGACCGGCTTACGACGGAGTATCTGGTTAACACAAACAAGGTCCCCTTCTTCCAGCTGCCACGGGGAGAGTCCGACACAGTGCTGAGCGGCTATGAGCGGGCCATGTTCTGGACTCACTATCTGTCGGAACAGTTCGGCGATACGTTCCTCTATGAACTGACTGCAAGCAACGGTCTGAATCTGGAACCGGTCGAAAAGGCAATGCAAAAGCTTGGACTGAACAGGGACGTGGAACAGGTCTTTGCCGAGTTCAATGTGGCGAATTACATCAGAACCGACAGCCGTTTCCAGGGAGACCCGAAGTATCGCTATCAGTTCGATATAGTCCGCGGCGGGGGTCTCAGAACGGCAAACCGTTTTGTGCCCACTTCGCCGAAAGCCGAGGAGGCGACGGTAAGAGGCTATGCCTCCTATTTCCCCGGTTATGTGGCTGCAGGGTCGGCCGATGGATTGAAGATCCGGTTTGCAGAAGGGAGTGGAGAATATTCCATCCATGCGATCAGAGTGACTTCCAATAATCTGGAGGTATGGCAACTGGAACCGGAGGAGGACTATTTCTTTGAGGATTTCTCGACAATGGTCTTTGTGGTCGTCAACCTGAAGGGGAGTGACAACACGGTCCGCTGGAATGTCGAGGGCTTCACTTCGAGCGTGGCGGAGTATGGAAACGAGGGTGAAGTCTTCGGCTTTACATCGGTTGTTCCGCACCCGGTGCGGGGAGAAACCGGCTTCGGGTTCCGCACGGCGGAATCGGGAGTGATTGATCTGACGCTCTATGACGTTCGCGGGAAAGCAGTCCTCCACATGCTTGACGATGTTCACGTCGAGGCCGGTCGGCACAATCATGTCGCCGATCTCTCCGAACTGCCTGCCGGTATGTACGTGATGCGCCTGCAGAACGGAGCAGGAGATATTGCCGTGGGACGGCTTGTTGTTGTAGAGTAGTTTTTCCTGCAGACTTCCCCGTACTATTGAAGCCGGAAAGGATCGTCCGTTCCGGAAAGTCAAGTTCGACAAAGGCTCTTCGGTTCAGACCGGAGGGCCTTTGTTGTATCATTCCGATGACTGTTGTGTCTATCACACAGGGGGAGAACCATCGATATTTCCGGCAATTCTTTCGGATGCCGGGGCGATTTTGCTTTCAAAACCGACCCGGCATCCGTAACATTGCACCGGTTCAAGGGTTTGATTAACCGCGGTTCCGTCTGCAGCGAAGGGCGCGGCGCGTGAATTCCCCTCTCGTTGTTCCCATGACCATCATCGGCATCCTAATGAACTACAGCTACGCATTCCGACAACTCATCGTTCTCGTCATTTTCGGGCTTGCCATGATTTCCGTCGTTTCCGCCCAGCGGGTCGAGCCGCCGGATTTCGGAGAGGTCAAATGTGGCGAAACGTCCTGCCTGACGATAAAAGTCGCTTCGCTGAACCCGGAAGAACGCATCGTCGAGGCCACTCTTCGTAACGGCACATATTTTCTTTTTCAGACCGAACCGATTTTCCCGCTGATTATTCCCAACGGCGATTCGGCCGAGCTTGCGCTCTGTTTTTCCCCCGATCGCAGCGGCAGCTTCTCCGACATTCTTCAACTGATTATCACCGATACCGCTGCTGTCGACTTCGATACGGTAGAAGTGGAACTGACCGGTAAGGGTACCGGTCCGGCCCTTCAGATTACCCCTCTTATTGTCTCGTTCGGAGAAGTCGAAATCGGACAGACCGCAACCGCGCAGGTGGTGATCCGCAATACGGGGGAAGAGGCGATTACCATGCCGCTGACCGATCTTGCCGGAATTATCGCCCCGTACCGACTGGTTGATGAAACTCCGTTCCCGGCCACAATCAATCCGGGTGATTCGATCACGATCGATATCGAGTTCTCCCCTGAGGCCCAGGGATACCGGTCGGTCTATACCGACATCGCAACCGGTTGCGATCAGGTGGAACGATTGCTGGTGACCGGCACAACGCCCGACATGCTGGAGGCCGGATTCGGCGAGGTGCCGTGCGATGAGATGGTCTGCGATACGCTCTGGGTGAAGGGAGAAGGTCCGAACGATCTGATCTCAAGCATCCGGATGCGGGACAGCGCAAGTTTCTTTATCGGAGGTCCGCTGAGTTTTCCATTGACGTTGCCTGTTGATGATTCGGTCGGCATTCCGATCTGTTTTCAGCCGACCCGACGGGGCAACATCGTCGACTCGATTGTCGTGAACATCCGCCGTGGCGGACTCGACGATGCGGTTCGTGTGCGCCTGAGCGGAACCGGTATCGGTCCGAACGTGGAGATCACACCGATCGTTCTCAATTTCCCCCAGACCACGCCGCCGGCCGCCTCACAGCTTTCCACCCGACTGACCAACAACGGCGAACGTCCGTTGCTTCTGACCGAAGCCGATCTGATGATTCCTCCTCCGTTCCGGTTGCTGACGCCCCTGCCGATCGAACTTGCTCCGGGGGAATCGATCGATCTGGATATCGAGTTTGCGCCGACCGACAGGGGGATCTTCTCGATCCCCGTCGATGTCGCCGTCGGCTGCAATCGTCTTCTGCAGCTTGGTCTGAACGGATCGACCGACTTCATCGGAACCGGAGGTGTGCTTCGCGTGACGAAGGTCGGGTTCAACCCGGCAAACGACGAGCGGGTTCCGTGCGACGTCTCGCAGTGTACTGATGTAACGCTGTCGAATGTGGGGAACGCCACGCTCCGGATCGACAGTCTCTACTGGTTCAACGGTACGCTGGGCTACACATTC
>CBFGQN010000268.1:0-5993 GCA_965650895.1 uncultured Ignavibacteria bacterium
CGACGAGGCAAGAGCGTTCCTGGACCAGGCAATCAGTCTGATCTCCCACCTCCCCGGAGAACATCGTCTCAAGGAAGTGGCGATTGAGCTGGCGGATGTTCTGTGTGCCGAGGGGAAGGATGCCGAAGCGATTCCGGTTCTGCTGAGCATCGCCGAAGATTCGCAATACCGTCTGCGCACCCGGGTGGAAGCGTATCAGCGACTCTATGCAATCCACGAAAGACAGGGGGATGCCGACCGTGCCCTCCACTATCACCGACTCTATCATAAGACCACCGTCAGGCTGACCGAAGATCTGGCCGAACATCGACTGATCGACTTGCGGTTCAGACAGGAAGGACAGGATTATCAGGCGGAAGCCGAACGCCTGAGCGAAGCCCGGCAACAGTATGAAAAGGAACTGGAACGGTTGACGCTGGAGATATCCGAACAGGAAGGGAAAATCCGGAATGTCGAGGAGAAGCTTCGCAAGGCTCTGGGTCTGCTGGCCCGATCCGAGGTCACCGAAGGGAAAACCGTCCTGCAGGATGTCCTCCGCTCGTTGAAGGAAAACTCCTATCCTTCGCTCGATCTGCTGGAACAGTTGCGCGCAATCGACAAGGAGTTCTTTTCCCGGCTTGACATTCGCTACCCGAACCTCACTTCAAACCAGAAACGGTTGTGCGGACTGATTCGGCTGGGACTGAATGCACCGGAGATTGCCGCAATCTTCTACGTCACCCCGGAGACCGTCGCCACGCAACGGAAACGACTTCGTAAGAAACTGGGACTGCCGCGCGAAATCACGCTGGAACAGGGGCTGTCGGAACTTTGAACGGTTGGTCCGGATCCGGCAGGAATAAAGATCAGGGGCAAAGGTTTTTGCCCCCTACCGTCCCCCGGAAATCTTCAGACGGATATCGACACCGACCTTCAATGTGCTCCGGCTGATGTCGCGTGATCCTTCCTCATCCGGAATCGTCGCCTCGTAGCTGACGAATCCTGTGGCGTCGACCGTGCGGGAGACCGTGTAGGTGACGGCCGGACGGAAACGGATGATCGTCGAACCGTCGTTGTTCCCCTCCGGACGGAAATCGGTCAGATTGAAGCGCTTCGTGCTCTCGCGAATCATGCTGAAGTCGGTCGTGAACTCGATGTCGTTCTTCAGATTCAACCCGAGGAAGCTCAGGTTCAGTCCCCGCCGCTGATAGCTGAGCTGGAGTCGCATCTCATTCCGCAACGTTTTCGATATCTCCGACCGGGCCGCCGACACCAGCGCAAAATCGGAAGTGGTATTGTAGTTGAACGATGCGGTGGCCGTCCCCTTCCAGAAGTCCTGATTCCCTGTCACCGTAATGCCGATCAAGGGTTCGAAGCCCCGCTTGACCGTCTGCGTCTCCGGCACCCGGCCGTCCGTCGTCTCACGGAAATTCCGGTTGTACTCCCCGCGATACTCGTGCGTCAGCGAGGCCCGTGTCGTCCAGCTCTTCATGAAGGGGAGGTTCTGCAGTCCGTTCCACTGCAATCTCCAGTTGGCGCGGGGGAAGAAACTCCGCACGCTCTCCGGCAACCAGTTGAAGGCCTCCAGCTCCTCCTCGAATACCTCCGACAGGACCTCGGTGATCTCCTTGTTATAAGCGGTCAGCGCAAGGTTGTATTCTTCCTGTTCCTGGGGGGTCGCGCCGGGACCGGGATCGACCGGAGTCGGGATGGCGCTCTTTCTGGCGGCATACTCGTCGACCACTCCCTGAATGTCGTTGTCGAAGAAGATCGGCAGACTCAGATAGGTCCGCTTCAACTGTCCGGTGGTGAAGTAATCCCGGTAATCGGGGACGCCCACATCGTTGGCGATCACCGTATAGTTCTGGTTGAATCCCCAGCCCGTGTTCCAGTTCAGCGTCAGCGTCATGCCGGGGAAAAGCTGACGACTGGTATTCGCCGTCAGGTTGTTGTCCTGCGTATAGTTGTCGATCACGTTGATGCCGGGGGCGCGCAGTCCCCGCTCCACCTCGCTGCCGAACCAGGGGAAGGAGATCGTCCCGTGCGGATAGCGGATCAGACCAAGCTGGTAGGCCGCGCCGGGACCGAAGCTCGGGGTCTCCGAACGGAAGAGAAGCGAACGTCCCCACAGGTTGGAGATGCCGCCGCCGCCGAGCACGCCCGGATTCTTTGCGGAATTGTTCTGCGTGAAGTTGACGGTGAACTGATCCCAGTCGAGCAGGGGAGCCTTGATCAGCACCCGCAGAATCGAGTTGAGGACGCTCCGGTCTGCCGAACCGGTATCGGTCGTCCTTCCTCCTCCCCGTCTTCCCACCGACCGGTCGCCGAAAAGCACCTCGCCGAGAAGCTTGGCCATAATCGTCATGCCGAGCGTCGAACGGGCCTCGTACTGCGCCGATTTCGTGAAGCTCCCCTCGCCGATGGTCGGACCAAGCTGGTCGGTCCATGTGTAGTCCACCTTGTAGGTTGCCGTCGGACGGAAGAACTGATCGGCGTTCGGAATGAAGGGGATACGCGGACGGGTGTTGAAGTTGAAGGTCTGCTTCATCTGGTTGTCCAGACCGAAGTTGAACAGACGCCCCTCATCGAATAGAAGAAGTCCGGCCAGCTCCGATCCGTCCCGCTGTCTCCCGAGATCATCGGTCTCCAGGTGGGTCAGCGAACTCCGGACATCAAGATTATAGTTGATGGTCGGGTTGATGATTCCTCCCCGGATAATCGGCCAGTCGAAGTTGACCGCACGGGACGCACGGAAATCCCGGACGACCGGCGACGGGTCGGGAAGCTCTCGCAGTTTTTCGGTGGTCCGCTCACGGTGGAGCGTAAGACTGGTCCCGACGTTCGTCGGCAGGAAGTTGATCTGGAAGTTCTTCCAGAAGTCGAGCACCGGCACCGAATCGAGCAGACTGGTGAAGGGTTTCACATCGAAGTTCTCCGGAATCCTCGTCCCCCAGGCACCGCGGAAATCCCACTGCCAACGGAATTTCTGTTCGATCAGCGGCGAGCGCTCGCGGGTCTGATCGTACAGGAATCCGAAGTTGAAGTTGTTGACGATATCGGTCACGATCCAGTTCTCGCCCGGGAACTTCAGCCGGAAATCGCTGAAGGCCAGAGCGTCCTGCACCACCAGCGTCTCGGTGGAGCGGCGCAGACTGTCGGCACGCCGCTGGGCGACATCCTGCGGCAGACTCACGTCACCCAGAATCCGCTCGGTCGCCGCCTCCACGTCCACATCCGATTCGGCAATGTAGCGCGGGTTCTCTATCCGCTCGCTATGGCTGTAGGTCAGCGGAATCGACGATCCCCGTTCCATCGATTCGGGCAGGAACTTCTCCAGGTTCACATTCGAGTTCACCGCCCAGTTCGTCCGCTCCACGCGGTCGCCGAACCGCTCCTCAAGCCGGTGGAAGTTCGGATTGCGGCGCGATGCGTTGTAGTTGATCGAGGCGAAGTCGGCCAGCTTGGCCGAGGCCGAGACCGTTGCAGCCCAGTCGGCCCCACCCTGCGCGCCGACCGCCCGGAGTTCGTTCACCCACATCGTCGTGTTCAGCGCCCCCGGCCAGGCGTTGTTGACGACACCGAAGGCGATGAACTGTACACGGGTCAGCGAAGGGATACCCCGCACCACATAGGTATGCCCCGGCTTGCCGGGGACCGGGAACGTGTTGACTGTGGAGAGATCGGCCCCCTGCTTGATGGCGGCCAGATCATCGAAGTTGATCTCGTACGCATTCCAGTCTCGAAGCAACGGCACCCGGTATTCGTAGTAGTTCAGCGAATCGAACCCGAAGCGGACGAAGGCGATCACCTTCGAGGGTTGCCCCGGGATGATCCCGTCATCCATGTCGCCGGCGCCATGCAGATAGAATCGCATCTTCTCGTAGTTGAAGACATCGAACGTCCGCGGACGGACACGGATCGCCCCGCGCGACTCTCCCCGCTGCAGATCGCTGACGGTCAGCGCAAGGGACTGCTCGTTCTTGCGGAGTTCGCTGTAATCATCGATTTCCGGATTGACTCCCGGAGGGAGCGTATAGAAATCGGGGGCACCGCCGTTGTCCTCCAGATTGACGAAGGTGATGTCGAGCTTCGGATCAATCGTCGTATCTCCCACCTCCAGATCCATATTCCTCCAGTCACTCCCGACCAGATTCATCTCCGCGACGCGGACGTGGACCGGCGAAGGGCTCTTGACGCTCAGGCGGGCATACTGCACGTTGGCAAATGAGGGAGCGCCGACCGTCGTGTAGTTGGTCCGGAGCGGAATGCGGTATTGCCGCCATCCCCCGGTGCCGGAACCGACGATCTGCGGATTGGTGGTCGGGTCGGGATTCAGGTCGATCTCGTAACGGAAATAGGAGTTATCCAGATCGACGTTCCGGTTGCTGTTCAGATCTTCCTGATCCGGGAAGGGCCCCCGCTCCTGCCCCACGTTCCCCTGCAGACCGTTTACCCGTACGTAGTCCTCGGGGTTATCGCTCCTGTAGGCATCAAAGAAATAGTTGTCCCGCGCCGGATCCTCTTCCCCGATTCCGTAGACCGCCCGTTCCTGCTCGTCGTCCAGTCCGTCGATACCGATATCCTCTCCGTCGTTCAGCACGTCGTCCCGCTGCGGGTTCTGCGGCGTCACACCATCTTCGGTATCCAGACGGAGGTTCGGAATCACATCCTCGGAAATCTGTCCGAGATCGAGATAGAGTTTTGTGGTATTCGGATCGAACTGACGGGCATCGAGCGTGATCTCGATATAATCGATGTTCTCCTCGTTCAGGTTGGTCGTGAAGAAGGAGAGACTCCGCATGATTCCCCCCCACGCCTCGTCGAACGGCGGATTGTTTTCATACCCGGTGTTCGGGTTGTAGATACCCCGTCGGTTCGGATCGAAGAGGACATCGAGGACCGATGAGGTGGTGGCATCGTTCTGCACGTCCCGGTTCGGCCAGATCTCCCGCGTCGGCGTATTGGCCGGGGAACGGTTGTACCACCAGAAGAGTCCCTTGTTCTCCACGCGGGTCGTGTCATCCGGTCCGATCTCGTTGTCGACCGGCGGACTTGCATGATGCCAGAGCGTGTAGTTGATGCCGAGCTGAATCTGCCGCTTCGCCCCCGATTCGAAATCATCGATATAGGCGACGCTTTGCCCCTGATCGATGTCGATCAGCTCCTGCTGCGTCTTCGCCTCCGGCAACATCGCCGCCCACTCGCCGCTGAAGGTCAGTTGCGACTTCTCCTCGGTCTCGATAAAGGGAAGGAAGTTCACGAAGTCGGTCAGGAAGTCGGCCTCGTAACTGAAGAATCCGTCGAAGCCGATACCGGTGTTCAGCACCGGCTCATCCCCGGAATAGATCTGGATCTTGTCGGTCGGCAGCGACTGGCTGTAGCGCATCAGCGTCATGCCCAGTTTCGACTTGACCCGGCGTTTGGTGTAGAGATCATAGTCGGCCCGCATGCCGATGAGCGTCTTCACCGATGTGGTGAAAAGATCGTTCTGCTCGAACTCGATCTCCAGTTCTCCCGATCCGGCGTTTGCCCGGGGGGAGATCAGCGTCACCTGTCCGACAATCGGATCGACCCGGTAGTCGACCCCTTCGGTCAGCGCCTCGCCGTTCTTCAACACGCGAACGGAGTTCTGGGCGATGCCGAAGGCACCGAGCGAAATCCGGTTTCCTCCGGTGCCGGCAAGTTCGCCGCAGATCGCATACTTCCCGACGCGCTGATCCCGCGTCGCCTCGTCCCGGGTCTGATCGTAGATCGCGTTCAGCACAAAAGGCTCCGCCGCCGGTCCCAGCTCCTCCCGCAGCTTTTTGCGGAACGGCTCGGTGGAAGGGAAGATGACCTCGCCGGTCTCCGGATTGAAGAAGTCTGCTACGCGAATATCAAACACTCCGTCCGGCGTCGGCTGGTTCGACGTGTTCACCCGGTCAACCCCCAGCACCTCCACGATGCGGCGGCCGCCGTCCACCGTGAAGACCTCGCTGGTATCCGGCGTGACGCCGTAGGTGATCCGGATCACC
>CBFGQN010000269.1:0-5991 GCA_965650895.1 uncultured Ignavibacteria bacterium
AGTACGACGCGGTGACCGGAAGCGTGAAGATCGGGAGTGCGACCGCGGCGACCGGAACGAATGACGGAGAGAAGGGGGCAAGCACTCAGACCGCAAACCATGCCTGGTTCTCCGCCGGGAACATTATCAACGTCGGGACAGGGGCGGTCATAGCCCCTGCCGTAACCGATTTTATCGGCACGCTGGGTCCGATAACATTCGCCGCAAGGACCAACAATCAGGTCATTATGCGCTATCAGCCGAACGGAGCTCTGACGCCGAACGTTGTGGGAGGAAACGCGGCAAATGTGGTGGTAGCCGCCCCTTCTACGGGTTCGGTTATCGGCGGTGGCGGACAGAACGCTGTGAACTTCAACCTGGTCAACGGCGATTATGATGTTATCGGAGGGGGTAACAGAAACGACATCGGCACGGCTCTCAATTCCTTTGACTATTCGACAATCGGCGGCGGTGATGATAATTCGATCCAGAACGATTACTCGACGGTCGGCGGCGGCCAGACCAACGTCATTATCAGCGATTGGGGAACGATCGGCGGCGGCCAGAATCACGACGTCAACGCCAATCACGGCACGGTCGGCGGTGGGTTCGACAACAATATCGGGGCTGCAGCCAACTTCGGCACGATAGCCGGCGGACGGGCCAATGCGGTGAACCGCATCAACGGCACCGTGGGTGGCGGAACCGGCAACAACGTGAACGGTGACCTCGGCACAGTCAGCGGCGGTGGCGGCAACAACGCCAACACGCTGGGATCGACGATCGGCGGCGGTCAGGCAAACAACATAAACGCACCGGCCGACAACGGCACGATCGGCGGCGGTCTGGGGAATATGGTCAACGGTATGCACGGCACGGTCGGCGGCGGTATGAACAACCATGCCAATTCTGACGGCAACGCCATCGCCGGCGGACAGGATAACCATATCCAGTTGCCGTACGGAGCAATCGGTGGCGGTCGGAACAACAACATCGATGCCGATTACGGGGTGATCGGCGGCGGCCAGGATAACCACATCATGCCGAGTGGTTTCAACGGCACGATCGGTGGTGGTCAGGTCAACATGCTGGACGGAGATCACGGCACGATCGGCGGTGGTATGGGAAACAACCTGCTGACGGTGGCGATGTTCGGCACAATCGGCGGCGGCACCGGAAACTTGCTTGATGCCGACAACGGCACGATCGGCGGCGGTGCAAACAACAACATGGTCGGTCCGGGGTCCTTCTCCACGATTGGCGGCGGTCAGGGACACAACATCGATGCACCGTTTGCAACGGTCAGCGGCGGTCAGGCAAACAGCGTCAATGCGGCGGGTGATTTCGGCACGATCAGTGGCGGTATCGCAAACCATATCGATGTCACCCGTGCGACGGTCGGTGGTGGCGAGAACAACCACATTATCGGCGGCGGCATGTTCAGCACGATCGGCGGTGGTCTCAACAACATGATCGACAGGGATCGTGCGACGGTCAGTGGCGGTGAGAACAACCACATTATCGGTGCGGGCACCTACAGCACAATCAGTGGCGGTATGAGCAACCATATCGATGTGGACCGGGCAACAATCGGTGGTGGTGAGATCAACAATATTGTTGCCGGCGGTTCATTCGGCACGATCGGCGGCGGCATTGCCAACCATATCGATGTCGGTCGCGGTACGGTCGGCGGTGGTGAGGCAAACGGAGTTATCGGTGCCGGATTCTTCGGCACGGTCGGCGGCGGTCAGGCGAATCTCGTCGATATACAGCACGGCACGGTCGGCGGCGGTGAAGGGAACCGCGTGGCCGGGGCGGCCTACGGAACGATTCCGGGAGGGGATAACCTCCAGGCAATCAACAGCTACGCCCAGACGGCGGTCGGGTTCTTCAATGCTCCGCGCGGGGCCGTCCCGATTCGTCCCGCACCGGGCGCATTGACGGACGATCCCCTCTTCATGGTCGGCAACGGTGACTTCGCAGGGGGTGTTCCTGTCCGTACCAACGCATTCGAGGTCTCCTACAACGGGCACTCGGTCGTCTTCGACATCAACGGAAGCGGCGGCGCGACCATTGCTCCGATGCCGGGGCGTCCTTCGATTCCAGGGGCAACCTACATCGACAATGTCATTTATGCGTGGGCTGACGTTCCGGCGACAGCGGGCGGTGCAGGGACTGTGGTCACTCCGAATGATGATTTCGGCGTCTCCTCAATCGTCAAAGGAGCCTTGCCCGGAGAGTACATTGTGACCATCAATGTGGTTGATCCGGCCACCGGAGCCGTCGTTGTGCTCAACAGCGCATCGATCACGGCGACGCTGGTGGACGATCCGCTGTACAGCATCTCCTGCGGATCGGTTACAACATCACGGATCGGAACCTTCGGACCGAATACGTTCAAGATCCAGACATTTGATATGAGCGGCGGCTTCTGCACGCAGGATGACCTTCCGTTCATGTTCAAGGTGACCGGACGGCCGTAATCCGAACGGTAATAGCATCCTCACTTCGACACGTTTACATCCTCCGCACAGTCGTGCGGAGGATGTGTCGTTTTATCAGGGGGGGGCCGAGAGGATGGACTTCTTTCGCTTGCATCAAGCTGCCGGTAACAAAAAAAGTTTTTTCGGTGTCTCACTCTCAGCACGACCGGCCGTAAATACATCTATCCGTATATCTGAAGTGACAGTGCCGGGCCAACACTTCCCGAACCCGAAGGAGGTATTTATGATTACTATAGAATATTGCCTGCATATTATTTCTCGGCCGGTCCAGTGGATCGGATTCCTTCTTCTATTTGCTTCCGCATGGGGAAGACTTGATGCCCAGAACATTGATGACTGGCAATTTCTGAACGGTCCTCCCGACCAGAACGTCCGGGTTGTGTCCGTCGCTGCGGATACCGTGCTTGTTACCGATCAGTATGGAAGACTCTGGACTACCTCGGATAAGGGAGAGGAGTGGTATGTGACGTCGGAGCATATAAAACGGGCGAATGTGACGTCGGGGGGAAATATCATTATTATTTCCAATACGCCGGTCGATAATTATGTCAATAGCGTGAAGATATCGAGTGACCTGGGGCGTAACTGGACTCAAGTATTTGCCGAACAGGGCTTTTACATTGAGAATATTCTTCCCGTCAAGGATGTACTCTACCTGATAGGCCTGGAAAGTGGTGCCTCGGTCGCCCGTACGCTACGTTCTACGGATGATGGAGTAACGTGGGAAGACGTCGATCCGATGACGGGAGGAGGAGCCTTCACTTCCGGATGTCCTTCCGACCGGAATCTGTATCGTTTCGACGGATCCCGATTGTACCGTTTACGAGCTGATGAGAAGGAATGGGAAGATATGCAAACGGTGCCCGATAACACGTACAAGCTGACCTTTATCAACGGCTCCTCCTGCGGACTTTACGCCTTCGTCACAGGGGGAGATGTATATGAATCGACTGATGGCGGGGGGACGTTTACGTTAACCGACCTGCAGGTCCCCTCCTATCTGACCGAAGTAACCTCGGCGGGCGATCTGTATTTCCGTCTGCCGACAACTCCTCCGTATCAGATACTCCGAACTCCGATCGATGGAGGAGAGACCGTCACTATCGACTTCCCTCTGGCTGACTCGGTTGTCGCATCGCTGCAGATCATCGATAGAGATCATCTCATAATAAACTATCTGGAGTTGGGAGCTTATTATTCCGATGACGGAGGCGAAACGTGGAAGAATATGGCGATACCCGGAGCCGATGTTCGGCTGCTGGATGAAGACAATGCCGGTCAACTGCTGGCTTCAACTCCCATAGAAAGTTTCCTTACCACTGATGACGGTCTTGCCTGGCGCAAACTGAACGTACCCGGGGTAAAGAAACTGCTGGACTATCGGCACGCCGGCCATCAGCATCCTATCACCGGAACGCTTCAGCAAACCGGCCGGATCTTCATCTCTACACTTGGACTGTACGGTTCCGACGACAACGGTGAGACCTGGACGGAGTATATCGCTCCGATTCGCCCCGATGATGCCGGGGTTGTTTACCGGACCGGAAACGGTACGATTCTCTACTTCGCTCACTTCCGTTATCGTTCGACGGATAACGGCGAGACGTGGGAGGAGTACGAGAACGGCGCTTCCTGGGTGAGCGGATCGATTATTGCCGAGCGGGAGGGAGTGCTCTACACCACAGGTACGAACGGGTGGGACAATGCTCTCTTTTTATCGACCGATGACGGAGTAAGCTGGCAGCTTGTTCCGTTCCCTTCCTCCTTCTCCCCGTTAGAGGTCGTGCAAAGTGCCGTCGTTACCGCCGACGGATCGTTGCTGATAGGGAAGTGGGAATCTTCCTTCTGGAAAAAGAGCGGCGGGGAATGGGAGGAAATCTCCGGCCCGGCAGCCTGTGAGGAGCAGGCGGACGAAGCGCTCCTCTTTACCGACCGTATCGGCTTCCTCTATGTGAGCACGCCGTGCGGAGTCTACAGGTCGGTCGATAACGGCGGGAGCTGGCATCTCCTTGCAGTCGAACCTGACGACAAGTTTGTCCGCCGGCAGCACATCGCCCGTTCCGGAAGCGTCTTCGGGGCGACAGGTACGGGTCTCTACAAGGCGCAGGCTCCTCTCTCGGTTCCGGGCGATGGAAACCCGGGATCCGGACCGGCCCTTGTACATCTTCCCAATCCTCTCATCGATAAAGGGAAGATCCTCTTCAGCCTGGCGGAACGGAGTCACGTAAGCATCGATCTGTATGATGTACAGGGGCGACTGATCGAGACGGTGGTTCAGGGGGAATATCCGGAGGGAGATCATGGGGTGATGTGGGATGCGGCCGCGGCGATTCCTTCCGGAGCATACATGCTGGTGTTGAACGCAGGAGAGAAGAAGACGGCCGTACGCCTGATGATTACCGAGTAGGGAATCCCATTCTCCGGTTCAACCCCTTTCGGAATTGAGCCGGAGAATGACACTCTGTGCAATCTTTCTCCCGATGCTTCTTGTATCTTCCGCTTTCTTTACAAAGCAGAGGATACAGGAGCAATGCCGAACGATCAACTGAACTCTCTTCTCCTTCGTGCCCTGCGGGGCGAATCGGTCGAACGCCGTCCCGTCTGGATGATGCGGCAGGCCGGGCGCTATCTGCCGGAGTACCGTGCGATCCGGGCCGGAACGAATTTCCTCGGTCTCTGTCGGACGCCGGATCTGGCCGCCGAAGTGACCATCCAGCCGGTCGACATCGTCGGGGTTGATGCGGCGATTATCTTCAGCGACATTCTGGTGATTCCAGAGGCGATGGGGATGCACCTGATTGTCGAGGAAGGGAAGGGGGGGCCGCAGTTCCCGGAACCCTTGCGGTCGGTTGAGGAGATCGACAAACTCCATACGGGCATTGCCGATCGTCTGGACTACGTCTACGCTGCAATCGGCCAGACGAAGCGGAGACTGGAGGGGCGCGTGCCGGTGATCGGCTTTGCCGGAGCTCCGCTGACGCTGGCCGCCTATATGATCGAGGGGCACGGATCGAAGACCTTCAACACGTTCAAACGGTTCCTCTTCTCCGAACCTGATGGGATGCATCGGCTCCTGGATATGCTGGCTGCGGAGTTGATCGATTATCTCGTCGCTCAGGCGAAGGCCGGGGCGAATATGCTTCAGTTGTTCGATACGTGGGCCGGATTGCTGCCGGAAGAGGAGTATCGTGCCTTCGGTCTTCGTCATGCCGCGACCGTACTGCGTGAGGTTTCCCGTCTCCTGCCCGATGTCCCGATTCTCTATTTCCCGAAAGGTATCCGCGGCTACGACGGTTTTGCCGATTCAGGTGCTTCGGGATTCGGCATCGATTGGGGAACTGATCTGGCGCGGGCCGACAGGGAGATCCCGTCGGGCTTTGCCTTGCAGGGGAATCTGGATCCGGCGGTTCTGCTGACCTCTCCCGAAAATATCCGCGAGCGGACCTTGAAGATGATGGCGAAGATCTCTCCACAGCGTCCTTATGTCGTCAATCTCGGTCACGGGATC
>CBFGQN010000270.1:0-5928 GCA_965650895.1 uncultured Ignavibacteria bacterium
AGAGCCGACGGGTTGATCGCCGCATTCGAATGTGCGCTGATGAAGAGGTGGAATCTTCATCTGAACAGAGAGACGGTGCGGATTCTGCCGGGCGTCTCCCTGCTGCTCGATCTTCTTCACGAGGATGAGAACGTCACGCTCGGTCTTCTGACCGGGAACCTTGCCGACGGGGCACGGGCAAAGCTTCAGCCGCACGACATGAATCGCTTCTTTCCGTTCGGTGCGTTCGGGTCGGATGCGGTCGACCGGAACCTGCTGCCGCCGATTGCCCTTCAGCGGGCCAATGCGTTGAACGGGAATCGGTTTTCGTATGAGGATGCGATCATTGTCGGCGACTCGAACAGGGATATCGAATGTGCGAAGCGGTGGGGAATTCGTTCGGTGGCCGTGGCGACCGGCGGACTTTCCTGCGATGAGTTGCGGGAGCATCAGCCCGATCTTCTTCTGGAGACGCTGGAGGAAATCGAGTCGCTTCAGGAATTTATTCGTGGATAATCTTCCGGAGTGTTGAGGGCCGTCAACGTTTCGGGGAGATTCAATACAATCCGCCGTGGCGGATGGCGTGCGGACACAAAGAGCACGGAGAATCATAAAGTCAGTCAGCTATGTTGATGAAATCCTTCTTTTCGGTTTTTATTCTTTTCTGTGCCGTTCTCTCCGATGCCGGAGGACAGGTCCTGCCGGGAATCGATGTCCTGGTGGAAGATGATTTCGCCCCGGTCAAAGGGAAACGGGTCGGACTGGTACTGAACCAGACGGCTGTCCGTCGGGACGTGCGTCACATGACGCTCGATGCGTTCCTGGCCACCGACAAGTGTACGCTGACCGCAGTCTTCGCCCCGGAACACGGCATCGACGGAGGAGTTCTTGCCGGTGAGGATGTGGCGACGGAGGTCCGGGAGGGATTGCCGATCCACTCTCTCTACGGCAGAACGAAAAAGCCGACAAAGGAGATGTTGAAGGATGTCGATGTGATGATCTACGACATCCAGGATATCGGCGTCAGAAGTTATACCTACATCTCCACGCTTCTGAAAGTGATGGAAGGATGTGCCGAGCAGGGCGTTCCGCTGATCGTCCTCGATCGTCCGAACCCGATCGGCGGCGATGTCGTCGACGGCAACGTTCTCGATATGGACTTCAAGTCGTTTGTCGGTCCGGCTCCGATTCCTTACGTCCACGGACTGACCGTCGGCGAGCTTGCGATGATGGCCAACGGCGAGGGATGGCTGCCGGGAAAACTGAAGTGCGACCTGACGGTGATCCGGCTGAAGGGGTGGGATCGCGTGATGTCCTGGCGCGAGACCGGTCTGCTCTGGATACCGACCTCTCCCCACGTGCCGAAACCGGAAAGTGCCTTTGCCATTGCGGCCACCGGTGTCATCGGGGAGATCTCCATCATCAACATCGGCGTCGGCTACACCACGCCGTTCGAGCTGATCGGTGCCCCCTGGATGGATGGAAGAGAATTCGCCGGATACATGAACGGAATGGATGTGCAGGGGATCTATTTCCGTCCGACAAGCTACAAGCCGTTCTATGCCATGTCTTCCGGACAGATGTGCGGAGGCGTTCAGCTTCTGCGGGTCGGCGAGCAGTGCGCCCCCTTCACCGCAACGATAGCGTTGCTGACGACGCTGCGGGACAAGTATCCGGGACAGAAACTGCTGAGCAAGGTCAAGAGCGATCGGTGGGATATGTTCGACAAGGTCTGCGGGACCGATCAGATTCGGAAGAAGTTGCTGGCCGGGGAGTCGTTCGAGGATATTGTGGAGTGGT
This sequence comes from uncultured Ignavibacteria bacterium, assembly GCA_965650895.1. Taxonomy (GTDB): domain Bacteria; phylum Bacteroidota; class Ignavibacteria; order OLB7; family OLB7; genus JAGWAZ01. Next base: position 1,780 of record CBFGQN010000270.1, read on the forward strand.
GGGAGGATGATCTGAAGGAGTATATCTCGAAGCGGGAGGAGTATCTGTTATACGAGTAGGGTGCGGCGGAGGAGAGAAGAATCACGCAAAGGACGCAAAGAGCAAAGACGCAAAGAGGAAAAGTTTGGCGGAAGATGGAGGGTAGGCGAAGAGAGGGTAGAGGCGTGTTCGGGATACAACCGTGATGACCGGGATGGCGAGGAGTGCTCCGGTCAGGTCGGCAATCCAGTCGATGATGTCGGCGGTTCTGCCGGGAACGAACATCTGGTGGATCTCGTCGGTCCCTCCGTAGAGAGCGGCAAAACAGACCGCGATCATCATCATCCCCCCCTGTCTCATTTTTCCGTGTCGCAACAGCCATGTCGTGCCGCGATAGGCTAAAAGCGTCATCAGCATAAATGCGACGGCATGCTGCACCTTGTCCTGGAAGTCGAAGCCGAAATCGGGCATCTCCGGCAGCGGATTGGAGCTGAGAACGAAGATGGCGACGCAGTAGAGAATCAACGGGAGGATGTAGAGAGAAAATCCCTTCACGTTTTGCCTCATGCGGTCAACTCCCGGAACGCGTTGGGGAGATACTCAAGAAGATTGCCGGAAGTGAGTCCGTGGGGGGACATCTCTTCGGCGGCAAGGTCTCCGGCCAGGCTGTGAATGTAGACTGCCGAGAGAACACCGGGCAACAGATCGTCCGCATCCCGTCCCGCCGTCATTCCGGCGATGATGCCGGTCAGAACATCACCCGTTCCCGCCGTCGCCATGCCCGGATTCCCCGTCCCGTTGATCCACGTTCTCCCTTCCGGTTCGGCCACCACCGTCGGGCTTCCTTTCAGGACCACGATACAGTTGAATCGTCCGGCGGCTCTGCGGGCGATGCCGAGCGGATCGTTCGAGACCATTTCCGTTTCGACGCCGAGCAACCGGGCCATTTCGCCGTGATGGGGAGTGATGACCAGCGGGGCCTTTCGTTCGGCCAGATGATCGGGCATGTCGTTGAATGCGTAGAGTCCGTCGGCATCAAGGATGACCGGGAGAGGAGAGCGGCGGACGATATCCCGCGCAAACCGTGACGTCGATTGCTTCCGACCGATGCCGGGACCGAGAGCAATGAGCGTGAACTTTTCGAGCCGTTCCAGAATCTCCTCGAACGCCTCGGCGGAAAACTCTCCATCATCCTCTGCTGCGTCCAGCGACATGATCTCCGGCGGAAGCTTCGGATGTACTCTCGATGCGGCCGATTCCGGCGTACCGAGCACAACCAGTCCGGCTCCTGCGGAGATCGTCCCGGTCGCCGTCAGCACCGCAGCCCCCGGCATGTCACGGCTTCCGGCCAGGACCAGAGCCTTTCCCCGGTCGTACTTGTGGCGATGTGGATCAAGCGGCGGTAGTCCGTCGCGGGCGATCTCTTCATCAATCAATCGGCAAAGACTCTCCTGATACAGCCAATCGGGTGTGCCGATATCGGCGACCAGAATCTCTCCGGTCAGTTCCGGTCCGTCACGCAACAGCAGGCCCGGCTTCAGCGCGGCCATCGTCACGGTCAGATCGGCCGCAAATCCTTCTCCCGGGCACTCTCCCGTATCCGCATCCAGACCTGTCGGAATGTCGACGGCGACTTTCAATCCATCCACCATATTGGCAAATGCGGTCGCCTCGCCGTAAGGAGAGCGGAGTTCTCCCTTCGCTCCGGTGCCGAGCATGGCATCGACGATGACCGAGCAAGAAGGAGGAAGGGAAGAGAAATCAGGTTCGTCCGGAGAGACCTCCAGAATCTCCACATCAAAGGAACGGAGGATGCGAAGCTGAAGGGCGGCGTCATCGCTCAGCTTGTCTTCGGAAGCAAGAAGAAGGCAGGTAACGTAATAGCCGTGGATCGCGGCGTGACGGGCAATTGCCAGTCCGTCTCCGCCGTTGTTTCCGCCTCCGCACAGCACCAGCATCGTCGGCTCCGGTTCGGAACCGACGACCCGGTGGATCACCTCGAAGCAACCCCGTGCCGCGTTCTCCATCAGGACCGGACCCGGAATCCCGATCTCCTCAATCGCCCGCCGATCCGCCTCCTTCATCTCAACCGCCGTCAATACTTCCATACCTTCGTGATTCTTTGTGCCCTTTGTGGTGAAAAACCATCCATACCGTTCAACCCCTACATCCCCTGATCCCTCGCCACCGTCCCGGCAATCACCGATCCCGCCCCGGCCCCCCACAACGCCGTCGCGCACGCATTGAGCGTGGCCCCGGTTGTGAAGACATCATCGCAGAGGAGAACCGTTGCTCCCCTGAACGCATCGGTCGTTACGGCAAAAGCATCGGAGACGTTCGTCCGTCGCTGCGCCGCGCTCAGCGTTGTCTGGCTTCCGGTGTGGCGCACCCGTCGCAGTCCGTTTGCGATCACGGGAATTCCCCGTCCTCTGCCGAATCCCCGGGCGATCTCCTCCGCCTGGTTGTATCCCCGCCCGCGCAGCTTTGCCCGATGGAGGGGGACGGGGACGATCACGTCAATCGAGGCGAAGTCCTGAAATGATGCAAGCGTCAACCCGAGTTCTTCGCCCATCTCCCGACCCAGCGACCGGCATCCCCGATACTTGATCGCATGGATCAGCTTCTGCACGGGCGAATCCTGTTCAAAGGTGAAGAGCGAACCGACGGCATCCAGCGCAAGCTCATCCGGTTCATATTCTTCCAGCAGCGCTTCGTAAATCTCCTCCGGATACGGAGCCGGAAGGAGGGAGGCGCGGCAGACATTGCAGATGCCCCGGAGGGTTGTCGGGACCGGTTCCCCGCAAGCGGGACAGAGGGAAGGGGCGATCAGGTGGAGCAGATCGCGTCCGATGGTGGTGATGAAGGTGTTCATGGCTACTTCTGTTTTTTCTGTTTGGGTGTGATTGATGTTGGTGAAACCGTTCCGAGCGAACCTCTCAGCTTGAAATAGATCTGCGCGGTCGGTCGCCACTCGATCCGCATCCGGGTCATCACTTCCTCGATCGTCGCCCCGTTATCGACCATCATGACCCCGGCGGTGTGGCGGAGGGAGAACGGGGTCAGTCTCCGGTCGCGACCACGCTTCACGCCGCTCGACTTCAGCCAGCGGTTGACCGCTTCGCGCATGCCGCGCGAGGTCATCCGGCTCCCTTTTGTCCGGTTGCTCAGACTCGGAAAGAGGGGGGCGGCCGGGTTGTGTTCCTCCTCACGATAACGCTTTTCCAGGAATTCGTCCAACGCTTTTTCGGCCTCCTTCGGAATGACGACTCCCTGATCCTTCGAGGTCTTTCCCTTTCCCATCACATAGATCAGTCTGCTCCCGTCGCTTCTGGAGCGGACGTCGCCCACATCGGCGTGGAGGCATTCGTGTTCGGAGAGGGCGCAGTAGAGCATCATGTTGATGATGGCGAAGTCGCGCGCCCCCTGCGTTGAGTTCCGGTCGACGCAGGTCAGGAGATCCTCCACCTCCTGATAGGTGAGGAACTCGCGGGAGTGGCGCGAGGGGCGTCTGCCGCCGATGACGGTCTTTGCCGGGTTTACCTTCAGTACGCCGATATCGATCAGGTACTGACAGAAGCGACGGAGGGCGGTCATGTACGTCCCGACCGAGACGTTCTGCAGTCCTTTCTTTTCGATCAGATGCTTCTTGTACCGCTCCACATCCCGCGTCGTGAACCGGAACCGTTTGTCGACCGGGAACCACTTGACGAATTCCCGAAGCGCCCGCTGATACGTCCCCCGCGTCTGCTTCTGCTTCCGCTCGCACTCCACAAGGAACCCCTCGAAGTGGGCCACCAGTTCCTTGACGGTCATTTTTACCGGTTTCTGCGTCTCGTCGATCATTGGCGTTTATCTCTGCGATGATTTTCTGAAAGCGTAAAGCTAAGGATGTGGGGGTGTTATTGCAAGAGATCGCTTGTCAGAAAACGAACGGCGAGGAAGGTCGAATGGCGATTGTCGATTTGCGAAAAGCTTTTTGCAGATGAAGCTTGGATGCGCTCTGTTCTTTTTCATGAGATGTTGCACTTGTGTAAGCCACCATTGCATGAGCTAGAGATTGAAATGATAGAGTATCTTTGTGATCCTAATAGCGATCGATTCGAATCAGAAGACTTGAAAAATGTTTACCCAAACTCTCGTAATGATCTTGAAAAGACAGACCCGTTTGAC
>CBFGQN010000271.1:0-5924 GCA_965650895.1 uncultured Ignavibacteria bacterium
GGCAATCGACGATCTGGACCCGAAACACAAGGCCGTCGTTGTTCTGAGGATGCTGAACGGTTATTCGACGAAGGAGACGGCCGACTTGCTGAATCTGCCCCAGGGGACCGTCCTCTCGCGCCTCTCACGAGGCATGAAGAGCCTGGAACGATTGTTGAAACCATATATCATTGAAGATGAACACACGGAATCTTCTGCTACGTTCGCTCTCTGATGAACTGTCGGAGAAGGAGCGGCAGCAACTGGAAGAACTGCTTCGGGAGGATGCCGGAGCGCGGACCGAATATCAGGGAATGATGCGCCTTCAGGAAGTCGTTGCCGATGCGGGACATCGGTCGTTCGGGCCAAGCTTTGCCGATCGGGTGATCGAACGGATCGGGAGAGGAGGAGAGAGCAGGCGTTTCGATCTCTCCGATGCGCTGGCCTCTTTCTTCAGCCGATTGGCACCGGTCGCCGTTGCGGTGGCTCTCGGACTCGGTATCTACAACATTGCTGAGTCGGGTGCCGACCAGTCGCCGCTGGAGGCGGCTCTCGGTCTGGGACCGGTGACGGTGGAGGCCGCCTACGACGCAGAATTTACCGACATGATGCTTTCCCATTAACCGATGCAGCATAATCGGGACCATAATGACAGGATGATGAGACCATGACCACACAGGCCAAATCGATACTGATTCTTCTCGGCACATTAATTATCGGCGGAGTGATCGGCGGAGCCGCCGTCGGAATGATTTCGCAGGATCGCAGGGAGAAGCGGGATGAGATACGGGGTCCCGGCGGTTTCATCCGCCACATGGAGCGGATTATCGATATCCGGGACTCGGCACAACACGCCGCCGTCCATCCGATCCTTGCAAAAGCCGATGAGAGAAACCGGGAGATTCTCAAGTCCGCCCGACATCAGATGAAAGCAGTGTTCGACACCATGCTGGTGGAGCTTGCTCCCCACCTGAGTGCCGGGCAAATGGAGAGTCTGAGACGGGAACAGCACAACATGAAAAAGAAACGCAAAGGCCCCCCGAACGGAATGGATGGGCCTCCGAGGGGAGAAGAACCGCCGCCGCCGGGAGAGTGATCCTGTCGACCTCATCAACGAACCGCCGTTACAGCATCGCAGTGCTGCAACGGCGGTTCCGTTTTGCTCAGGCGTGATCTTGGTGAGAGAGACCGGAGATCGGACCGGTTGACGCAGATCAACTGTATCTGAGTGCCCGATTGAAGCATCCGTTGTTTACAGCGGAGCGATGGGAATCCTTCTTCGGTATCTCCTCCTGGCAATGATGTCCAGAAGATCGGTGAGGACGGCGTTGGCCGTCGGAAGGGAACCTGCTCCCTTGCCGATAAATCGTTGTGTTCCGACTCCCTCGCATTCCACCTCCACGACGTTGATCTCATCGTCGACCAGTGCCAGCGCGCTTGTTCCGGGAAGGGGGACCGGAGCGACCGAGAGGAGGGGACCGGATTCGGTCATCCTTCCTTCGGCTACCAGTTTGATCCGCTTCCCGCTCCCCCGTGCTTCGGTAAATGCCGATGCCGGTATGTCGGTGATGCCGGTCGTCGGTATCCGGTCCGGAGGGACGTGACAGCCGAACGCGTGCCAGGCGAGGATCGAAAGTTTCTGCGCGGCGTCGGCGCCGCTGATGTCCAGCGTCGGATCGGCCTCCAGAAATCCCTCGGCCCGTGCGGTTGCCAGAGCGGTTTCCCACGCCTCACCCGCAGCCAGCCGACCCAGGATATAGTTTGTCGATCCGTTGACGACTCCGCGGATTGACCGTATCGTATCGATCGACAGGGTCTCCTCGATTACCTTCAGAATCGGTACCGAGCCGCAGACCGAAGCCCCGTAGAGAAGCAGGCCGCCGTGGCGATCCTCAAGTCGGCGAAGTTCCGGCAGATGTTTGGCCAGCACCAGTTTGTTGGCGGTGATCACGCTCTTCCCTGCGGTCAGCGTCCGGGTCAGGATGTTCAGTGCATCCTTCTCCCCGCCGATTACCTCGATGAAAACGTCGATGTCCGGATCTTCCAGAAGCTCGTCGGGCGATCCGGTGACCCTGACGCCGGTCAGATCGACCGGGCGTTCCTTCTCCGGATGGAGGACGCAGATCTTCGAGATCACCGGACGGTATCCGGTCTCCCGCTCGATCTGGTCGGTCCGCTCCTCAAGAATTCTTACCACGCCGCTCCCCACAACTCCGCATCCGAACAGTCCGATTGAAATTGTTGACATGTGCTCTATCTCCTTCAAGTTGTTTGTGTCGTTGTCAATAGTGCGGAGACCGTTCGGGTTCCGCCGTTGGCTTCTCGATCATTGTCTCTTCGATCTCCGTCTCTTTCATCGCTATCCGTTCCCTGCGATGTCCGGAAAAAATCCTCGATGTGCCGGCCCAGTTGCTCCTGCTCGATCAGAAAAGCATCGTGTCCGCAGCGGGAGAGGATCTCGCGGTAGCGGCCGTCCGGAATCATCCCGGCAAATCCGAAGACCTCCTCGGCCGGATAAAGCATATCGCTCGAGATGCCGACGCAGAGGGTGGGCTGCGGCAGGGCGGCCAGTACTTTGGCCGGTGCGCCACGACCTGCGGAGACGTCATGCCGATCCATCGCTCCGAGAAGCGTTCGATACGTCAGCGAATCGAATCGTCCGGCAAGTTCTTCTCCCTTGTACTTCAGATAGCTCTCTACCGCAAAAAGATCTTCGGCCTCTTCCGGTCCGTCCTCCTGTCTTCTTCGTCCGAACCGACCGGAGAATTCTTCGTGGGATCGATAGGTGAGCATCGAGATCATCCGGGCCAGGCGGAGACCCCGTTCGCGGTTGTGTGACTTCTCGCCAATCGAGATCGCCTCCCGCACAACGGCTCCGATTCCGAGGCGCCAGGCCGACTGCTCGGGGGCGGTGGCGATCAGGATCAACCGTTCCACCAGTTCCGGAAAGCTCACTCCCCACTCAAACGCCTGCATTCCCCCCATCGATCCTCCGGCGACGGCACTCAGGCGTTCGATGCCGAGCGAGTCTATGAGAAGATGCTGGGCGCGAACAATGTCCCGAATGGTGATCTCCGGAAAATCGGAACCGTACGGTTCGCCGGTTCCGGGGTTGATGCTGTTCGGTCCGGTAGAACCGTAGCATCCCCCCAGAACGTTCGAGCAGATCACAAAGAACCGATCCGTGTCGAACGCCTTGCCGGGACCGATCAGTCCGTCCCACCATCCCGGTCTCCCTTTCCCGTCCCGTCCGGCGGCGTGCGGACTGCCGGTGAGTGCGTGGCAGAGAAGAATGGCGTTCCTCTTTGCCTCGTTGAGTTGGCCGTAGGTTTCATAGGCGATGTGGACTCCGCAGAGAGTTCGTCCCGACTGAAGATGAAAGGGACGGTCTCCCGTGTCGAACAATCCTTTGCGGCGGTTGAGTCGATCGTTGCCGGGCAGATCGTTCTTCTTCATTGCGGCATCTCCTGCACATCGATCGTTGCGGGTTGCGGTGTCGATTCCGTTCCGGTCTTTCCCTTCCCTTTTGCAAAGGAGATCGCCCGGTCCAGGTCCTCAAGAAGATCATCGATATGTTCGATGCCGACGGAGAGGCGGATGATGTTTTCGGTGATCCCCGCCTCTTGGCGAAGCTGCGGATCCATCGAAGCGTGGCTCATGGTCCCCGGCTGTTCGATCAGCGACTCGACGCCCCCGAGCGATTCGGCCAGAGCGAAGATTCTTGTTCCTGCGAGCAGTCTGCCGATCTCATCGGCAGAGCCGTCGAACTCGAAGGAGATTACGCCGCCGAATCCCTTCTGCTGGCGCCGGGCCAGCTCGTGTCCTTCATGCGATGGAAGCCCCGGATAGAAGACGCGGCTGATATCGGGGTGCTTCTCCAGCCATTCGGCAACGCGTCGGGCATTCCCCTCGTGGCGTTCCAGTCTCACGTCCAGCGTCTTGATCCCCCGCAGCACAAGCCACGAATCGAAAGGAGGGGCGGTCACGCCGAGAGCATTTGCAAGCCAGGCAAAACGCTTGCCGAGTTCCTCATCGGCGGTGATGATCCCCCCGCCGACCACATCGGAGTGACCGTTCAGATATTTGGTTGTGGAGTGGACAACCAGATCGGCACCGAAAGAGAGGGGCTGCTGGAAGAGGGGAGAGAGGAACGTGTTGTCGACGATGCAGAGGAGGTTGAAGGCTGCGGCATAGCCGGAGACAAGGGTCAGATCGGTGATGCGGAGCAGAGGATTCGAGGGGGTCTCCACCCAGATTGCCCGCGTCCGGGAGTTGATGGCTTCCCTGATCCGGTCCGGATCGGTCAGATCGACGAACGATACCTCCAGCTTTCCCTGGTCGGCATACAGCTTCAGCAGCCGGGCGGTGCCGCCGTAGCAGTCGTGGGCGCAGATGATGTGATCTCCGGTCCTGAAGTGAGCCAGGACCGTTGTAATTGCTCCCATGCCGGTGCTGCAAGCCACGGCCGATGCCCCGTTTTCCAGCCGGGCAAGAATATCTTCAAGAGCTGTTCTGGTCGGGTTGCCGCTTCGGGTATAGTCGAATCCGCCGGTCCGGCCCGGCTCCTCGAACCGGAAGTTTGCCGTCTGGTAGATCGGGGCGGTGATGCTGTTGTAGGTGCCGTCGGTTCCCTGTCCGGCAAGGATTGCTCTGGTTGTGATGTCCCACGTCATGTCGTTCTCTCTCTTGTTGAATGGTCGGTTCTCGTTAACGGAACTCACCACGAACAAGAGAGAGCAGGTACAGGAACGGACGGCCTGTGTGCTGCGAAGGCAAGGAGATCGGAGTTGATGCGGCGGCAAGGCGTATGCTGCGTTGCGGGACCACGACCCGATCGCCTCATCTTTCCCGGAAGAGTAAAAAGAAACTGACGGCAGAAGAAAAGAGACCGGTCGGCGGAAGACTGCGTGAAAGCAGACGGTAGCTCTGGCGGACTCTCATCTTCCCCGGTATCTCTCCGGGCAGGAATTGGCACCTGGACATCCGCCTTGCGGCGAACCGGTTGCCACGACGTCATCGGGCCTGATCCCTCGGTCGTTCTTGATGAGTTGCCGTAAATATATTCGCCTTCTCTCCCCCCGTGCAAGAAGAATTTCTCCTCGTTACATGAACGCCGGTTCCTCTTTTCCCCAAAAGCCCCGCAACGCGGGGCGACATATAATGGCTCCGTGCGTAAGCATGGAGAGGGTTATTCATATATATTGCTCCGGCAAACAGGTGGTCTTCGGCGGTCTCATTCTATCGGAGTATCGGAGGTCTCTTGGAACTGAACATCCTGAATCTCTTCCTCGTTCTTCTGGCCGCATGGCTCGGCGGACAACTGGCCGCCCGCCTGGGTTACCCGGCCGTTCTCGGAGAACTGCTGACCGGTATCCTGCTCGGTCCTCCGCTTCTGGGCTTGTTGTACGGAAGCCCGAGCGTGGCCGTTCTGGCAGAACTCGGGGTGTTGCTGATGATGCTCTATATCGGCATGGAGATCGATCCGCGCGCCCTCGGCAAGGCTTCCAAAGGAGGCATTCTGGCTGCCGTCGGAGGGTTCATCGTTCCGTTTGCGCTCGGCTACTGGGTGGTCCAGAAATTCGGCGGGACGCCGGTGGCCGGTCTCTTTGTCGGCATGGCGATGGGGGTCACCTCCCTTGCCACAAAGTCCCGTATCCTCGTCGACCTGAAGATTCTGGATACCCGCGTCGCTCACGTGATGATGGCCGGAGCTCTCATTACCGACACCGTTTCGCTGATTATCTTTGCCGGCATCATCAGCTTCGCAACCGCCGGATCGCTCGACGTGGCCGGCATCGGTCTGATCGTTCTGAAGGTTACGCTCTTCTTTCTCGGTTCCTGGTTTCTCGGGCTGAAAGTCTTCCCCCCTCTCTACAAGTGGCTTCAGAAGCTGGGGCTGACCGGACGGACGTTCAATGCCACGCTTGTCCTGCTGATCACACTCG
>CBFGQN010000272.1:0-5908 GCA_965650895.1 uncultured Ignavibacteria bacterium
CTGTCCCCTGTCGGTCTCCGGTGTCGGAGAGAAGGAGAAGGGGATCGGGGGGGGATACGAGATCACATCGGTGAGACCGAATCCGACGGGGGGGGATATGGAAATCCGTTTCAGACTCGGCGAAGCCGGAAGAGTCCGGAGGGAGATAATGGACGCTCTGGGGAGATCCGTGGCGGTGCCGGTTGAGAGGCAACTTCCGGAAGGGGAGCATCAGATAAAGTGGGAAGCTGTCGACATTCCGGTCGGCATCTGGTATCTGCGGGTTACCTCGGGCGAGTGGACTGCGCTCCGCCGAATCGTGGTGATGCGGTAGAGGCTAAAAGCGCAAGCCGAACGGTTCTCTCTCCTGAAGTTCTCTGTTGCATTCCTCTTCTGTCACTTTGAGAGGACTTTCCGTATCATTGCCCTCATGGTGGGTCACATCCTGTTCGATGTCGGAACCTTGATTGTGACGGTCTTCGCCCTCTGGAAGGGGGCCGATCTGATCGTGGAATCCTCGGCGCATATCGCCAAGCGGTTCGGCATATCCCAGCTTGTGATTGGTCTGACGGTGGTGGCCTTCGGCACGTCGGCCCCCGAATTTGCCGTGACGTTGATTGCCGCGCTGAACGATCAGCCGAACATCTCGGTCGGCAATGTGGTCGGCTCGAATATCTTCAACCTCGGATTTATTCTGGGAGGGGTCGCCATGATCCGGGGGATCAGCACCTCCAGAAATCTCGTCTACCGCGACGGCCTGGTTCTGCTTGCCACAACGTTTCTTCTCCTCTTTTTTATCGGCGATCTCAGTTTCCACCGCTGGGAAGGGTTTGTCCTGATGGGATTGCTGGTCCTCTACCTGATGTTCCTGATCTTCCGCAAGGATGATGAACTTGCCGATGAGGTGCCGGAAGGGGAGTTCCGATGGCTTGACCTGGCAAAGCTGGGAGGGGGACTCGCCCTGATTCTTGCCGGAGGTCACTTCTTCGTCGATGCGGCCGTCGATCTTGCCCGGCTGCTCGGCATGTCGGAATGGGCAATCGGCGTCACGATCGTTGCGGCCGGCACCTCGGCTCCCGAACTTGCCACTTCGCTTGTGGCCGCTTTCAGGGGCAAGTACGGACTGTCGGCCGGCAATCTTATCGGAAGCGACCTGTTCAATATGCTCGGGGTGCTCGGTCTGGCCGGTGCCATCAATCCGATGCAGGTCCAGCCGGAATCCCAGGACAGTATCTATATGCTCTGCGCCCTGGTCTTCGTGGTCGTTGTGATGATGCGGACCGGATGGAAAGTCTCCCGGGTTGAAGGGGCGATTCTTGTGATCGTCAATCTGATCCGCTGGTTCTTCGATGTCCGCGGTCCGTCGTAGGGGATCACTCATTCCCCCTCCTCTTCTCTTTTCTTTTCATTATGTGAACCTGACCCGGTTCCCCTCTCCCCTTTCTCCACGGGTCGTATTTTTAGCCTTTTGCGTTCTCCGGCAGGGGAATCGTTCACGTTTCGCGCAATCACGACGTATGAGTGCTATACAACCGCCGTCTGAAATCGGAACTCCCCATCCGAGAGCCGTTGACAAGTTGACCCGACCGTTCAAACGATTTTCCGAGATCGAGGGGGCCGGCGGCATCATTCTTCTGGTCTGTACCGCCGCCGCCCTTTTCTGGGCGAATGTGATCGGGGCCGAAAGCTACGAGCATTTCTGGCACACGCCGATCACCTTCCGGCTCGGTGAATTTGTCCTGACCAACTCGCTTGTCCACTGGATCGATGACGGTCTGATGGGGATCTTCTTCTTTATGGTCGGTCTGGAGATCAAGCGGGAGGTTCTCGTGGGTGAGCTTGCCTCCATCAAGAAGTCCGCTCTGCCGCTGATGGCCGCCCTGGGGGGGATGATCTTCCCGGCCCTTATCTATGTTCTGATCAACGGCACGGATGCCGAGAGTTCTCGCGGGTGGGGAATTCCGATGGCTACCGACATTGCCTTTGCTCTCGGAGTGCTGGCACTGCTGGGGAAGCGGATCCCTCCCAGCCTTGTGATCTTTCTTGCGGCTCTGGCAATAGCCGACGATATAGGGGCCGTTCTTGTGATTGCCGTCTTCTATACATCCCAGTTGTCGATTCCGTTTTTGCTTGTCGGACTCGGCGCCTTCGGCGTGGCGATCATCGCCAATCTTCTGGGGGCGCGCAGTCCGATTACCTACGGTATTATCGGTGCGATTACCTGGCTGGCGTTTCTGAAGTCCGGGGTACACGCCACAATCGCCGGTGTGCTGATCGCCATGGCCGTTCCGGCAAAACAGCGGATCAATCTGCGCCGCTTCATCGACTACGGACAGTATCTGCTGGATCGACTCAAGAGGGTGAAGAATATCGAGACCTCGGCTTTCTCCACGAATGAACAGATGGAGATCATGCAGACGCTGGAAGATTCGGTGGAGCATGTGATGACGCCGTTGCAACGCTACGAGCACGGCTTGCAGAACTGGGTGGCCTATCTGATCATGCCGGTCTTCGCCCTGGCCAATGCGGGGGTGGCGGTCGGCGGACGGTTGGTTGAGGATCTTACCAGTCCGATCGGTCTCGGCGTGATCTGCGGCCTTGTCCTCGGCAAACAGATCGGCATCACGCTCTTCTCCTGGATCTCGGTGAAACTCGGATTCGCCGCCCTCCCCTCCGGCGTGAACTGGAAACATATCTATGGTACGGCCTGGCTCGGCGGTATCGGGTTTACCATGTCTCTCTTTGTCGCCAACCTTGCCTTCGGAGAGAGTGCGCTCGGTGAGGAGTCGAAGATCGGCATCCTGACCGCTTCGCTGATTGCCGGGACCATCGGCTTCCTGATCCTGCGGCGTGTGACCTCCGCCCCGAAAGGGGAAAAAGGGGATGGGAAGGCCGAACCGGTCGGCGGCGTATGAACGGGAGAATCGAACCGAAGGGATTGATCGGTCTCTGTGCTCTTCTCTGCCTTCTTCTGTTCGCCTGTGGTCCGATTGCCGAACCCTCTCTGGAGGTCGGCCGACTCTATGTGATCGATGACGGAGGGGGCGGATTCCGTCCGGCAAAGCTGATCGCGTTCGACAGTACGGTGGTCCATCTTCGGCTCTACGGCAACGTTCTTCCGTTCCGACCCGATACGCTGGTTGCCGATACGCTCAGTCTGAACAGACAACCGGGAGGACCGCCGACGTATAAGCACTTCCCGGTCTCCCGCACCCTCTTCCGGCGCTGGTCTCCGGAACCGGTCGGGTTCGATACGGTACGTCCGGAAGAATGGCGGCTGGTGGAGGAGTGGAAGATGAACGCAGGAGGAGTGGTAGGGGAGAGTTTATAGAGTTGCGAGTTTGTAGAGTGTGGGAGTGGGAAGAGAAGTGCGCATGTCGAATGCTGATTTGTGAATATCGAAGGTCGTCGTCGGCTTCATGTCCGGCTGCGGTATGAAGTCCGGGGATTGTCGGGATAGTATCGAGCTGTCCGGAAGTACATATGCGGACAGACATCTTGACCCTCGGCAGGTCGGGAGTGAGAGCTCCGGATAAAGCAATCATTCCGCTTTTGAATTTGTCATTTTTCATTTTGAATTTTCCATTGATCCGTGCTTCAGGCTGTACAACATCAGAAAACCGGTGAGATCGAGGAGAAGGAGTTGCCCGCGCCGACGCTCAGACCGGGATGGATCTTCGTGGCGGTGCAGGCATCGCTTATCTCCGCCGGAACCGAACGGGCCAGCGTGGAGAAGTCGAAGGCTTCGCTGATCGAACGGGCGCGTAAGCAGCCGGAGGATGTGAAGCAGGTGATCGATATGGCGAAGCGGGAGGGGGTGCTGAACACGATCCGCAAGGTGCAGAACAAGCTCGACAGCTATCGTGCTCTCGGCTATTCGGCCGCAGGCATCGTTCTGGAGTCGGGATGCGACGAGTTCGCACCGGGGGACCGGGTGGCCTGTGCCGGAGCCGGGTATGCGGTTCACGCCGAGGTGATTACCGTCCCGAAAAATCTTGCCGTCGGAATTCCGGAGAACGTTTCGTTTGAGGAAGCTTCCTTCACCACGCTCGGGGCCATCGCATTGCAGGGGATCCGTCAGGCCGATCCGCGACTCGGGGAGAACGTTGCGGTGATCGGGCTGGGACTTCTCGGACAGTTGACCGTCGCCATGCTGAAGGCAAACGGATGTCGGGTGATCGGTCTGGATATCGACGAATCGCAGTTTGCCCTGGCCCGCGAGTTCGGCGCCGACGTCACCGCCCCCAGCAACGGCGATGCGGTCGGAATCGTCCAGAGCTTCACCCGGGGTCTCGGCGCCGATGCGGTCATCATCACCGCCGGCACGTCGTCGAACGCTCCGATGGAACTGGCGATCAAAACGGCCCGGAAGAAGGGGCGTGTGGTGGTGGTCGGTGCGGTCGGGATGGATCTGCCCCGTTCCCCCTTCTACGAGAAAGAACTGGAGATCACGATCTCCTGCAGCTATGGTCCGGGACGCTACGATCCGGAGTATGAGGAGGAGGGGCGCGACTATCCGGCGGGATATGTCCGCTGGACGGAGAACCGGAACATGGAGGGGGTGCTCGACCTGATCGCCTCCGGCGCTCTCAACGTCGGTCGGATCATCACCCACCGCTATGCGATCACCGAGGCGGCCCGGGCCTACGATCTGATTACCGGAAAGATCGACGAGCCGTTTGTCGGCGTCGTTCTCACCTATCCCGAGCGGCGGACAGGCGATCTGAAGCGGACGATTCCGCTCGATGCGGGGGTCGGCAACCGGAAGCCGGAGTCGACGCTTCGGCTTGGGTTCGTCGGGGCGGGAAGTTTTGCTCAGGGACATCTGATCCCGCATCTGCTGAAGCTTGATCTGGATCTTGCCGTGGCCGTCACCGCAACTCCGGCCAACGCCCGGTCGGCGGCCGAGAAATTCGGCTTCGCCGAGGCTTCCACCGATTCGGTTGACGTAATCGAAGGAGATCGGACAAACGCCATCTTCATCGCAACGCAGCACGACACGCACGGCGACTATGTCGCCCGGGCGTTGAAGAGGGGCAAACAGGTCTTTGTGGAGAAGCCGCTGGCGATCAACCGGGAGGAACTGGAACGGATCCGGGAACTTGCCGAAGGGGGGAACGACCGGGTAATGGTCGGCTTCAACCGGCGCTTCTCCGAATCGTTCGTCGCCGTCAAAAAACATTTTGAAGGGATGGGCGAACCTCTCTCGATTTTCTATCGCGTCAACGCCGGACATATTCCTCTTTCAAGCTGGGTACAACGTCCGGAGCAGGGGGGAAGAATCATCGGCGAGGGATGCCACTTCATCGACACGATGCAGTTTCTGACCGGGGCACGTCCGGTGACCGTGGAGGCCCGGGCGATCCGTTCGGGGAACGTCGAGGTCCGCAATGCCGACATCGTGACGATCACCATCACGTTCGACGACGGCTCGATCGGTACGCTCCACTACTTCGCCAACGGCGCGAAAGCGATTCCCAAAGAGTACTGCGAAGTCTACGGCGGCGGACGGACGGCGATCATGGACGACTTTCGCCGCGTGACGCTGGCAAGCGGAACGAAGAGTTCGGTGAAGAAGTTCGACGGGTCGAAGGGGCATCGTGAGGAGGTGATCGCGACGATCAGCGCAATGCGTTCCGGTGGCCCGATGCCGATCGGCTTCCAATCGCTCTACGAGACGACCCTGGCGACGATAGAAGCGGTGGAGAGACTGGGAACGAGACCCGGGGAAGAAAGAAAAGGGTGAGGGATCGAATTTCTCCGATCCCCCACCCGTTCCTGCGCAACGACGACCGGACGATCACCACCTTCCTGAACCACGCTTCGCCCGAAGCTGTGGCGATTCGGAGGATGTACATGCCGGCGGACAGATCGCCGACGTCAAGCCGGAGTTCTCGTCCCTGATAGAGGGGAGACGGCCCGAAGCCCT
>CBFGQN010000273.1:0-5898 GCA_965650895.1 uncultured Ignavibacteria bacterium
ATCGGTGGGACATGGTGCATCGGTGGGACATGGTGCATCGGTGGGACATGGTGCATCGGTGGGACATGGTGCACCATGTCCCTACCGGGGTTCGTACCCCGTGTACCCCTTGTACCTTTTGCCCCCATCGTACCCCTTGCACAATCTCCCCCGCCTCTCTACATTGTCCCCGCATTTCAACCGCGCCCGCACACAATATGGATGTCTTTGCAGTACATAGCGCATCGACTCCCGATCCCACGTACCACACATGGAGGAGAACTAATGTCTGTTGCAACACGCTTTGCAGTCTTCGTCGCACTCGCTCTTGTTCTTGCGGTGCCGATGAAGGCTCAGCCGGTGCAGAACGGCTTTGCAGCCGTCACCTGCTACTCCGACGGCTCACCGACCGGCCCGGTTGTCGCATTGATCGACGTCACGCTCGGCAACCTTCAACCGGTCAACACGAACTGGGCGGCACCGAAAACCTACGGTCCGGCATCGAGCCCCTGGAACCAGGGGAACCTCGGTGAAGTCTTCGGCATCGCCTTCGACGCGACCGGAAACATCTACGTCTCGGCTACCAGCGCCTACACGGCCGTCTCTCCCGGAGGACCGGGGGGGAGCGGGGCGATCTATCAACTCAACGGCGTCACCGGCGCTGTCTCTACCTTCGTCTCCACACTCAATGCCGCATGTGGAAGCGTCGTCGGGACGAACACGATCCCGAATACGGGGAACGGCCTCGGCAACATCGCCTACGATGCCGCAAACAACCAGTTCTTCGCAACGAACATGGAGGACGGAAAGATCTACCGGATCAGCAGCGCAGGAGTTATCCTGAGCACGTTCGATCCGTTCAGTCCGGACGGCTGCACATCCGGTCCGGCACCGGTCGGCGAACGGCTGTGGGGAATCGGCATCTACAACAACCGGGTCTACTTCGCCCGCTGGCAGGAAGACTGCGGCGCACCGAGCACGACCTCGTCGAACGAGATCTGGTCGGTAGCCCTGAGCGGCGGCGACTTCTCCGGGGCAGAACAGCTTGAGATCACGGTTCCGCCGTTGCCCTCGGCAACCCACTCGAATCCGGTGGCCGACATCGCCTTCTCCGCCGGGGGAAGAATGCTCCTGGCCGAGCGGACGATGCGGGCGATCGGCGCCAATCCCTTCTATCCGAACGCCCACGCATCGCGGGTTCTCGAATATCAGTTCTCCGGTTCGTGGGGACTGACCGGAAACGTCTTCGATATCGGTGTGATGGGGGTCAGCAGCGGGTGCGGCGGATTCTCGACAATCGGGGCGAACGCCGCCGGAGGAGTGGATTATGCCTACGGCTCGTTCGATCAGCAGAAACGGGAACCGGTCGACTGCGACAGCGCGGTCTGGGCATCGGGAGACGCCCTGAAGTTCGGCAGCGGCAACTATATCTACGGATTTCAGCGTCTCTCCGGCAACGGCGGGAACGCCTCGAACAGTCAGATGATCGACGCCGACGGGAACACGGCGGCGGGTGACAAGACACAGATCGGCGACATCGAGATCTACAAACGGTGTGCGCCGCCGCAGACCGATCCGTGCAGGGATATCAGGGTTACCTACAAGCCGGTGCAGGGATCGGACGAAGCCGGTTGCTGCTTTGACCTGACGATCTCCGGCATCCCGGCAAACGCCTTCACGCAGGTCTCGGCAAACCTGCTGACCTCAAGCGTCTCCTTTACCGGCGTGATCGGTCCGACCGGATGGAACGTCACCAACACCGGAACGTTCGCCACGTGGGACTCGTCCGGAGTGATCCCGGCCGGAACCGTCACAGGTCTCCGCTTCTGTCTGTATTCGCTGGTGCCGCCGCCGCAGACAATCGAGATCACGCTTCACGCCGCCGACGGAACCGTCTGCAAGGACACGATCCGCGTCGATTGTGCAGAGCAGCCGCCGCCGTTCCCCCCCTGCATGACCTTCGGCAGAACGTCGATCTCGTGCAAGGAGACCGGACCGAACGGATCGATCTACGATCTTTCCTTCACGGTCACCAACCAGAGTCCGTTCAGTCTGCCGCCGTATAATCTTCCGGCGGAGAACCTTGTGGTCTATTCGGCAACCTCCGGGGTCACCGTGACGCCCGGCTCGGTTGCGCTGGCGCCGCCGCTCGGACACAACCAGACCTCGGGTCCGCTCAACTTCACGCTCAGCGGTTCGGGACTGGAGGCTGGAGACACGGTCTGCATCGTTGTGCAGATTCACGGCAAGAAATTGCCGCACGACTATCAGTGGTGCTGTCCTCCCGACACGCTCTGCTTTGTCCTGCCGCCGTGCAAGGATTGCTGCGACAGCGTCGATATCGCGATCAGGGAGAGACAGATCAGGCAGATCGGAAACACCGCCGCCGGCATCTCCTCCTCGGTCACGGTAACGCCCGGACCGGTGATGGCCGCCTCGGCGACGATCATGAGCGTCACCCGGAGCACGGTCTGGTGTCCGAAGAAGGGACCGAACGGCTGGGTCTACGTGCAGAGCAGTGCGGGGGGACCGATTCTGGGACAGATCACAAACGCGACGATCTCTCCGGCTCTCCCGGTCAGTTCCGGACTGAGCCCTGCGACCTCACAGGTTCTCTGGGGGACGAATCCGTCGGGTGTGAACATGAGCGGCGGATCGATCGGTCTGCAACTCTCCTTCCCTGGTGGGACGCTCGGCTGGCGCTGCCGCGACACGCTGACGGTCTGCGTCCGCTACACCTTCACCGACACCGCCTGCCGGACATGCGATACGGTAGTCTACTACACGATTCCGCGTACCGGACAGATCGAGATCATCGATATCGGTCCGGTGGAATTGAGTCCCAAAAACATATCACGACTCGGAGAAGGTGTCGGACCGGTCCTCACCGGGCATGAAGCGACGCACGTCGTACAGCAACGTCTGGCGCTGGATATGTCGAGCACGACAAGCGGCGTGCTGAGTCTGGGACACTGGTGGCAGGATGACCTGGAAGGTGATCCGACGATTCGTCTGACCCGGATGTACGTGACGCCGGAGCCGGTGATCGAGATCACGTCACTGAGCGAACAGGGTTCGGGGAGACAGGCGGAGATTGCCGACCGGACGGCGACGATCGATCTGGACCTGAATAAGGGGGAGACCGATCAGTTCGACCTGCGGGTGGCAAACCCGACCGACGCCCGCTACTTCGTCCTCCACGTCCGCTTCGACTATGTCGACCCGTCGGGTCAGGGAGAACCGGAGCAGTCGCGGGAGTTCCTGGTGACCGCACGGGTGCCGGGAGAGAGCGGAGGTGATCTGGTGCTGAACGACGACATCTCCGAACGCCCGGTCGGCGTCCGGACGTTCATGCTCTACTTCGTCAACAACAACGCGTTGAAGAGATCAATTTCGCGGGTCGATCTGCGCGTGGAAAACGAAAGCGGAGAGAGCCGGGAGATCATCGCCGTCGGTCCGCCGCCGAAGGGGACCGACGACTCGACGGCAGTCGAACTCTACATCTTCGATGAGAGCACGGGACTTTCGAGAAGCACCGGAGGAAGTCATGAGATCGCGATGAACTCGATCCGGAACATCCGCGGACTGGCCGCGCCGGGGGACACGGTGATTCCGATCATCGTGACGATTGCCGGAGCCGGAGACGAACCGGTGACCGTCGGCTACACGACCTACGACGAGAACGGGAATGCCGTCAGCAACGGCGAGGTGGAACTGGATGACCCTCTTCTGACGTCGTCATCGCCGGATGAGGAGAGCCGGATCGTCACCGGAACATCGGTTCAGCTCTATCCGGTAGCGCCGAATCCGGGGAACGGCGACCGGACGATCCGGTTCCGTCTGGCGCGGAGCGAAGGGAACGTTTCGCTGGCGCTGTACGATCTGGGGGGACGGGAGATCACGACGCTCGTCAACGGAGAACGGTTCCCGGCCGGTCTTCACACGCTCGTCTTCAGTCCGGGCGATCTGGAGAGCGGCACCTATTACGTGGTGCTGAAGGCGGGAACCGAGCGGATTTCAACGACGATGCAGGTGATGAAGTAGCCGGAAGAGAAATTCGGCAGGAAGACAAAGCGGCGGTTCCTGAACGGGAATCGCCGCTTTCGTTTTCGGAGGTGAGATAACGGGAGCGGCCCCCCGGAACGGTCTCGTAAATTGATCGGGAACCGCCGGTCTCCACCCGACTCTAACCGGACCGGTTCCGTCCGCAGGCTTCGGCAACAGCGTTTTGCTATGGATGCCGAACGGGATCAAACCGGGAGGATAACCGGGCGTCCGGGGAGCCGTGAAAAACCGGAGGGCCGCGCGTAACTCCCTTCCTTCCGGCGGGTCATCCCCCCGGATCATCACAAGTCCACAACTTCAACAGAGGAGAAACCCGATTTCTCCATCCAAACAACGAGAGGAATCATTATGGATCGACGAGACTTCCTGACCATCGGCGCGCCACGCTCCCGGGATGCGATTCGGGGAGAGAGCCGGGGCATCGCCGCAGCCGGAAACACCTCGCAGACCCCACCGGCATTCGCCCGCCGGAGCGGAACCGATCTGACCCCCTACAGCGGTCAGTGGACCTACAAACAGGCCGCCCACCTTCTGCGCCGCAGCATGTTCGGTCCGACCGAGGCGGAGATTCGGCAGGCCGTGGCCGACGGAATGAACGGAACGATCGAGAAGCTCTTCACGCCGTGGGAGCCGCCGCTCGACGGAATCGAGGCATGGGCGAACGACACGAAGTTCCAGGCATTACCCGACACGGCGAACGGTCAGGACTTCGCCACATTCCAGCAGCAGCAGTACGAACGGCGGGATCTCCTGATCCGCTGGATTCTCCTCTCGATGCAACACTCCCCGGTCTCCATTCAGGAACGCCTCCGCCTCTTCTGGCACAACCACTTCACCTCCGAGGTCCTGGTGGTCAACTACCCGGAAGTCCTCTACGAACAATACAAGCTCTTCAAACAGCACATGCTGGGGAACTTCAAGCAGTTCACCTACGACGTCACGGTCGATATGGGGATGCTGATCTATCTGGACGGCATCAAGAACTACAAGGTCACAGGACGGAACAACATCAACGAGAACTACGCCCGAGAGTTGATGGAACTCTTCACGATGGGAGTCTTCGACTGGGAGGGGAAGGAGAACTACACGCAGGACGACGTGATCGCCGCCGCCCGTTCGCTCAGCGGCTGGCAGTACAACGTGGATAATCCGCGGAACATCGTTTATGTCGACCGCAAGGCGGTCTTCAAGCAGCTCTGGTGGGATAACGGACAGAAGACACTGATGGGACGGAGCGGAACCTGGAACACGCAGGACGTGATCGATATCATTTTCGAGGAGCGGGCCGACCAGATTGCGAAGTTCATGTGCGAGAAGATCTATCGCGGCTTCGTCTACGATGTGGCCGACCCGGTGGTGGTGGAGCAGATGGCCCAGACCTTCCGCTCGAACAACTGGGATCTCCGTCCGGTCTTCGAACAGCTTCTGAAGAGCGAACACTTCTATGATGAAACGAACATCGGTGCGATGCACAAGGGACCGGTCGATTACATGATCGGTATGGTCCGGGGGATGGGAATCGCCGAGGTCCCCGGACTGGACAATCTGGACAACGCGCGGACGAAACGGGATTTCGCCTCCCGCCTGCAGACACTGGGTCAACTCCCCTACTATCCGCCGAACGTCAAGGGATGGCCGGGGGGGCGGACCTGGACGAGCACGTCGACGCTTCCGATACGGCAGAAGTTCGGCATCGACGTCGGGGGAGGAGGGATCATCCTGAATCGGTCGGAATACTACAAGATCGATCCGATCGCCTTTGCCAACAACTTCTCCGATCCGTACGATATCCACATTCTGGCCGAGGAGATGTCCCGGTTCCTGTGAGCGGCCGCCGACTGCCCACCGCTCTGA
>CBFGQN010000274.1:0-5884 GCA_965650895.1 uncultured Ignavibacteria bacterium
GGACATCAGGCCGAGCTCAGAACCAACGAAGGAGCGTGGGGATACGACGCATCGCTCGAGTACCGGGCCTCCTCCGGCGGACGGCTGCAGATCTACGGTTCGATGACGCTCCCGCGCCTGACGATCGGAACGCTCTCCCCGGTCGACTCCGGCGTGACGGTTGCCGCCGGGTGGAGCGAGTTGCTGGTGCGCCACCGGTACATCAGCGACCGGAGCCGGGGCTGCGGTCTGATCTCCGATACGCTTGTCCGCCTCAGGAAAGATGCCGACGGGATCATCATCGCCGATATCAATTTCGAGGGGTTCTTCAATTCGATGATCAGCGGCACGTTCGGAGGTGTCGGACGGGTGGTCCGTATGTCGATGCCGAAGCGTATTGTGGGGGAGACGCGTTTCACCGGGACATTTCAGCAGACCCCGAACGCCCGCCTCGCTCTGGCATCTTCTCTTCTTCTCCCTCCCGGAACAACGCTTGAGGCCGACGTGACGGTAGAGGAAGGGGGCGTTCTCACGACCGGCGGAGATCTGACGACGCTCCGGGATCTGCGGGGAGGGGGACGTGTGGAACTGCTCGGTTCGGTCTCTGATCTCGATGTCCGTGGCGGATTCCTCGACAGTCTCCGTCTCTGCATCGGACGGGACACGGTGGTCTCCCACGTCAACTTCGTCCGTTCGGTTGTTCTCCCCCGGATGACGATCCATCCCGGCAGCATCTTCTCCCACCCCGACAGCGTCGATGTGGTGGTGAGCGACGATCTTCGCTACCGGATCGAGGCCGGTCCGGGCTACGGTCTCTTCGCCCCGGCCGTGATTCCCGCCGATCCCGTCCCTTCCGCCTTTTTCCCCGGAGCCGACTCCGACATCTTCGTCATCGACGAGAATCTGAACTATCAGATCGCCGACACGATCCGGGTCGGGAGGGGCTACTGGGTCTCGTTTCCGGAGCGGATCATTCTGGAACAGCGGGGGGAGATGATTGAACGTCCCCTGACGATCCCGGTGGTTGAGGGCTGGAATGTGATCGGAGGAATCGGTACTCCGACGGCGACGGCCGATATCGTGAAGACCGGCACATCGGAACTTTCCCCCTACTATCAGTATGCCGGTGGCTACGTCTCCTCATCGTCGATCCTGCCCGGCAGAGGCTATCTGGTGCAATTCGGCGGGGCGGGGGAGATCGTGGTGGAGTGATGGGGCCGCGTTCTCTTCCGTCCCGAACCGACAGCAGACAGAATTGAATTATGTGAGGATCATGTGTTCTACGGACTCACCCGATTCCGATCCCGCGGATACATCGTCGCCTCACGGACGTTTGCAAGGCCGGTTACCAGTGCCGTCAGTCGCTCCAGCCCGATCGCCAGTCCGCCGTGCGGGGGCATGCCGAGATCGAACATCCGCAGATGGGGCTCGAACGATGCCGGGTCGATCCCCCGTCCGCGCAAGGCCCGCTCCAGATCTTCGCGACGGTGCAGACGCCGGCCTCCGGTGGTGATCTCCATTCCGCGGAAGAGAAGATCGAAGCTTTCGGCCGCTCCCCCCTCACCACGCGGGTGTGTGTAGAACGGCCGGTTCGCCAGAGGAAATCCGATCACGAAGAGGGCCGGAACTCCGGTCTCCTGTTCGGCGATCGCGCAGAGCCGACGCTCGGCCTCCGGGTCCAGATCGTCGGTCAGATCGTGCGGACCGTATGCCTCGGTCAGACGTTCGAGACATTCCCCGAATTCCCACGTCGGAACCTCACGCATCGATGGAAGAAGTCCGACGCCCCGTTCGGCGAACATCTCTGCGAACTTCTCATTGAGTCTGTTGAAGATATCGGTGAGAAGCTCCCGCTCAAGGGCGATCACATCTTCCGGTCCGTCGATAAAGCCCATCTCGAAATCGAGCGAATAGTATTCGGTCAGATGCCGACTCGTGGCGTGCGGCTCGGCACGGTAGACGTGGCCGGTCTCGAAGACCCGCTCGAACCCGGCCGTCCCGTGCTCCTTGTAGAACTGCGGACTCTGTGCCAGATAGGCGATCCGGTCGAAGTAGTCGATCCCGAAGAGATTGGTTCCCCCCTCGGTCCCGCCGGCGACGATCTTCGAGGTGATGATCTCGGTGAAATGATGCTCCCGCAGAAACTCACGAAAGCCCCCCACGATCTCCCCCTGCACCCGGAAGACGTTCCCGACAAACGGGTTGCGCAGGGAGAGGGGACGATGGTCCAGCAGAACTTCCAGCGGTACGTCCGAAAGATCCGAGCTCCCGTTGAACGGAAGAGGAAAGGCCGAACGGTTCAGCACGCGGATGTCGAGCAGATCCAGCTCGAACCCGACCCGGGAGCGGGGTTCGTTCCGGAGGCGGCCGTGAATCTCCACCGCATCGTCCAGCTTCAAATCGATTCCTTCAAGCCGGGCCGGATCGACCGCACACTGCACCGTTCCGGTGGCGTCCTGCAGAATCAGGAATGTGACCTTTGAGAGTTCACGCAGACGGAAGACCCATCCGCGTACCATCACTTCCCGGCCGATCAGTCCGCCGAGTTGCGCAACAAACGTCCGGTTCATTGCCGACCTCCTTGTAATCAAGTCTGTGTGGATTGTAGTAACGGCTGGAACCGGCGGGCCGGCGGTGCCATCCAGCTTCCGACAGAGGATGTCGGCACTTGATTCGCGTGCACTGTCGCGGCACGAAACGTCAGGCCCTACTAAGATCTATGGCCGGTCTCCCCGGACCATTCCCGATTCAGGCCCGCCCTTCAGAGGGGTCTTTCCTCATCGGCAGGTTGGGGCAAGTATAGGGAGAGAAGTTCAGAATGAAAAATGAAAAAAGAGGAGAGGCTCAAAATGCAAAATGCAAAATGCAAAAAGGGGAGAGGGGATGAGGGGGGTATATTTGTGGGGACGAAGCGTAGTGCTGCCGATGGTGAGTAAATGTGGGAGTAATGAATCAGCGATACGGGAAGACCACGTTCATCGAAGCATCCCCGGAGGCGGTCTGGGAGGCGTTGACCGATCCGGAGCGGATGGCCGGGTGGATGGGGGAGCCGGAGATGGGGCTGGAGATCGTCACCGACTGGAGGATCGGCGGTGAGATCGTGATCCGGGGATTTCACAACGGGGAGTTCGAGAACAGAGGGGACGTCGTCCGGTTCCGGCCGGGACGGTCGCTCGGGTATACGCACCTGAGTTCGGTGTCGGGATTGCCGGATGAACCCGAAAACCATACGACCATCGCCTTCGAACTGATTCCCTCCGGAGAGGGGACATCATTGCATCTGAGCGTTGAAAACTTTCCCACCGATTCCATCTACAAACACATGGCATTCTACTGGAACGCCACGCTTGGAGTGTTGAAGAAGATGGTGGAGCGGGGCCGGTAGCCGGGGAAGGGGTTGCCCCGGAGATAGACCTCCTTTGCAGGCCTTTTGCAATCGACCGTCGGGAGCAGGGACGCCTGTTTCCGTGGTACTCTGAAAATTCCCCGACTCTTCATACCTTTCCCTCACGTGTTCCGATATGAAGAACAGGCTCTTCCAGATATGAACCGAGTTCCATCTTCTGCACATATTCTTCGATATGCCCCCTTCTGTCTTGCGTTGTTCCTGGTGTGCAGGTCGCTGGCGGGGCAGTCGGTTGAGGATGAGGGGGACTGGATGATCGGCGGCGGCGTCACGTTCTACGACCTTGCCTCCGCAAGCGGGACGGGGATCGGTCCCTCCGCCGTGGTCGGCTATCGCTTCGACGAAAGCTTCGGCCTCGAACTGGTGCCGACGGCGATCCTTTATGCCGACGGCATCCGGACCTTCCTGGGTGTCGCCGGTGATCTCGGTCTCTCCGTCGCCTGGCAGCTTTCCCCCGCCGAATTCATTCTCGGCTCCGGTCTGTCGGCACTGACCGGAGTGGACGGTTCCGGTGGGGGACTTGGCAGAGGAGGCATATACGTAGCGGGACAGGCAAATCTCCGGTTTGCCGATCACCTCAGTCTCTACTGCCGCCTGACCGCCAGACTCTGGCTTGCGGGACATATCAGCGAAGAAGAATATGGCCGGGGAGGGCCGAGCGCCGGTGGCGGTCTGGTTGGGCGCTTCTGAATTCCTTTACCGCACGGTTATCCTGTACGACACTATCCGAATATGCAGAATCACATCACATATCTTCTTTCCATCACATTTCTGATCGGCCTCCTTTCATGCGGCGGCGAAGAACAACCGTCGGTCGATGCCGAGGCTGCGGATACCGGGGCAACCGAACCGACACAGGTTGTCGACACCTCGAAGGGAGAGGAGCGAACAGTGGAGATGTCCGTCATCGGACAACGGCCTCCCGAGTGGGGAGAGTATCACTTCCCCTGTTCGTTCAGAACGGAACAGGAGAACTACAAAAAGCAGATCCTCCTGACCGACATGGAAAATGCCGGCATGATCCTGAATGGAGAGCCGGTGCTGCTGCGGGGGGGCCGGACCGACAGCAACGATATCTACTACGGCTACTCGACCCGTGAGTACTGGATCACGCTGAACGAGAAGGGGGATGACTATGTGTTCGACAGGAAGATCGAATACGGGACCGACGGCTGGGAAGCGGACCTGCGAAACGAGCTCATCCGCGCACTGCTGCAGATGGACACGTTGCCGGAACGCATTTCGATGAAGACAAACGGCACGGTCGGCATGGGATTCCGGGGGGCGATAGGGGATATCACTCTTGAGGCGATCGACACGATACGGCAATCGCGCGATGAACTGATGAACGCCTGGCCTTTTATCTTCCACTACGATGCGTACGATGTCCGCATCACCGCACAGCGGGACGGGACGAATGAACTGGGAGTGGTGCAGTACAAGGGGGAGATGGTCGTGAAGTCGAAAGACGGACGGGGAGTGGCGACGGAGCGGGTGTGGGGAGGGTGTGCGGATTGAGAAGGGAAGGATAAATCTGTCCGGAAACTGAAGAAAGAATGAATACCGGGAGTGGTGTCGGTCCTTTCCTTTTGTTCGGCAGGCAGGTATACATCAAACTACAAAATCGAATCCGGCAATCGCCCTGGTTTGTGGGAATTTCGAACAGAATCCCGGAAAAAAGAAAAGGACCGAACCCGGCAATTCCGAGTCAGTCCTATCAGGCTCCCCTGACAGGTCGAAAATCGAACCATTCCTTGCAGGGCTGAAACGACTCTACGCGCTGAAACCCTTCATTCCCGTTGTTCCCCTCTCTCCACGAAAAGCTGGAATCTCCAGAAAACAACGCGATTCGGTCCACCGTGTTCTCTCTCCCTGACAGGAATAGAACTGCAGAATGTACGATGCGGGAGGAGGAAGAGAAGAGGGGAAGCGGCGTAGCAGGTGCAGGGGAACGGACCGAAGATGAGCCGGGAGAGAAGAGCGAGAAGATCCACTATCACCACCACATAACCCGACAGAATCCGACATGAAAGAGACAAAACACGAATTGACCGTAAGCCCCAAGCAACAGCAGGCGATTCTTCTTCTCGTATCCGGAAAGAGCGTGAAAGAGGTAGCAGAAGAGGTCGGCGTTCATCGCTCAACGATATGGGCGTGGAGACAACAGGAACCGTTTCAGGCGTATTTCAATGCACTTGTAAAGGAACTGCAGCTACAGACCACGGAACGCCTGTTAGGGCTATGGGACTTCGCCGTGGAGACACTTCATGTCTGTATGGCCGGTTCAAACGATCATGCGAGGTTCAAGGCTGCGAAGTATGTTCTGGATTTTGTGATGAGCCGGTAAGGCGGAAGAACCCCCGTGTGCGCGGCGGTCGAAAATCCTCCAATATCTTACGAACCTGAGCAGACATTTCTTCAACGGAACTTTCTAAAGTCTTGCTCTCATCATAGACGGAATTCATGGAGGGTATCTCCCAAACACCTTGAGTACTGGTT
>CBFGQN010000275.1:0-5863 GCA_965650895.1 uncultured Ignavibacteria bacterium
GAACCATGGTTAGGTCCGAAAAATTTATCGACGACCTGATACGCAACGAATATGACCGCTCTCTCCCCCTCGGTTTTGCCGAGCGAGTGGCTGCCCTGGCGATGGAGCGTTCGCAGAACCTGTTGTGGGAACTCCTTTCGCAGTTTACTCCCCGTTTCGGCGTTGCCCTCAGTGCCGTGGCGCTGGTTCTGTTTCTGTTCGGTGTGGTGGGAGAAGGGCCTGGCCTGGTCGAGTCGATTGCAAACTATTCTTCACTGACCGAATTCTTTCCGTTGCAGTAGGTGATCCACGATGACGACGCGAACAAAAGCGATACTCGGATTGTCCGGGATTTTTCTGCTCGGGCTTCTCTGCGGAGGGCTCGGCGTTGGAATATTTGTGCGCGAGAACGTTCGCGACCGGGAGCGGTTGAGGGATGCCGAGGGGTTCCGGGAGTATTTTGCCGATCGCCTGAGTCTGAGCGAAAGCCAGCGGGACTCGCTGACCTCGGAACTTCAGACGGCCTATGAAGAGCTGGCCGATATCCGGGCAATGGCCGAGTCCGAATATGATCTTGTCTTCGATACGCTCGCTTCACGCATCAATCCGGTTCTCAGTCCGGATCAGCGCCTCAGGCTGGAAGAACAGCGGTTGCATCTTTTGCCCCGTGATCGTATCAGCAAGCGTGGGCGTGCAATCCGATTCCGGCTCCGCTCTGCGCCGGAAACGGATTCTTCCCTTGCGGTGCCGGATGAGGCGGATTGGGCAATGGAGGATGCGATGCCCGAGGGTGCTCCCGCCGATGTGCCGAAGGAGAAAGGAGGGAAAGATTCAGCGGCTGCACTTAAGGCGGAGTCGGATGCAACGGAGTTCTCAGGACTTCCCGGTCCGGAAACCAGCGAAGAGGAACTGCCGACCTTTGTAGAGTTCCTGAAGACCCGTCTGGAGCTTGACGGAGAACAGACCGGGGAACTTCAGCACATACTCAGAAAAGCCGTCAGACGGAACGCCTGGATTCGGGAGAACTTCAAGGATGATCGCCTGCAGCGGACCAGACGGCTGCGCGGGAGCCTTGCCATGCTGGACCGGCAACTGACGGAGATCCTTACCGGGAGTCAGCGCGATCTCTATCGGACGTTGAAACGTGATATGAAAGCGAAGCGGCGCAAGAGCGCTTCGACGGAGTGAGAGGGAGAAGGGACTTTCGTATTTTCCCTCCATGTCAACAGCACGTGAAGCAACTGAACGGAGCGCTCTGCAGGAGCGTATCGAACGGGAGTTCGCCGAGGGGCGCCGGCGGACACTTGATCTGATTGCCCCCCTTTCGCAGGAAGATCTCTATCGTCAGCACGACCCGCTGATGAGTCCTATCGCCTGGGATGTCGGTCACATCGGGAACTTCGAGGAGCTCTGGGGAGTCCGTTCCCTTCCCGGTTCCGACGAAGTCTTCCCGGAGCTTGACGAGATGTACGACGCGGTGAAAAATCCCCGGTCGGTTCGCGACCAGCTTCCCTTGCCGAATCGTGAGGAGTTGGCTTCCTATCTTGCCGGGATTCGTCGCGTCGTTCTCGAACGCCTTCGCGGGATCGACTTCGCAACCGA
Source organism: uncultured Ignavibacteria bacterium (assembly GCA_965650895.1). Classification (GTDB taxonomy): domain Bacteria; phylum Bacteroidota; class Ignavibacteria; order OLB7; family OLB7; genus JAGWAZ01. The sequence continues at coordinate 1,582 of CBFGQN010000275.1, forward strand.
AACCTCGCCGTTGCTCCGCGACGGCTTTGTCTACGACATGCTTCTGCAGCACGAGTATCAGCACAACGAGACGATTCTCCAGACACTGCAACTGAAGAAGGGAGAACCGTATGTGCCGGTCCTGCCCCAGCGTTCTCTTCCGTCCGGAAATCCGGACGTAAAGGGAATGGTGGACATTCCCGCCGGAGACTTCATGATGGGGACCGACCGGACGGTGGGAGTCTACGACAACGAGCGGCGACGTCATCGCGTAAGTCTTGCGGCCTACCGGATCGGGATTGCTCCGGTCTCCAACGGAGAGTTCCTGGAATTTGTCGAGGCCGGGGGATATCGCAACCGCGCGTTGTGGTCGGATGAGGGGTGGGCATTTATCACGGAACAGGGAATAGAAGCTCCGAAATACTGGTTCCGGAACCATGACGGGGTCTGGATGACCCGGTCGATGCATATCATCGAACCGGTCAATCCACGTCGCCCGGTGATCCACGTTTGCCGTCACGAGGCCGACGCCTACTGTCGTCTGACCGGTTTCCGTCTGCCGACCGAGGCCGAGTGGGAGCGGGCCGCAGCATGGGATGCCGAACGTGAGAAATCGCTCCTCTATCCGTGGGGGGATGATCCGTGGGATGAAACAAAAGCCAACCTTGACATGCTTGGACTGATGTCGGCGGAAATCGGAGCCTATCCGGCGGGAGCCAGTCCCGCGGGATGTCACCAGATGATCGGTGACGTCTGGGAGTGGGTCTCGAGCGACTTCACGTCCTATCCCGGTTTCGAAGCCTTCCCGTACGACGAGTACTCCAAGATCTTTTTCGGTCCGGACTATACGGTCTTGCGTGGAGGAAGCTGGGGAACCCGTCCCGGAGCGATTCGCAACACGTTCAGGAACTGGGATTACCCGATCCGGCGTCAGATCTTCAGCGGTTTCCGGGTCGCCTCTGATACATAAGTCGAAGATTCACTACACATTTACACGCTCGGAGCCTCCGCAGAGGCGTCGAGGCTCCGTATATTCGATCCATCGTAAAAGAAGTCTGAAGCCTACCTGAACCGTATGACTACGACGGCATCGCATCGAACCTCCGAGGACTATCACGGCCCTGCTCTCCACCGTTTTGCGTGGTTGACTGTGATCTTCATTCTCCTTCTGATTTTTGTCGGCGGCATGGTCAAGAGTACCAACTCCGGTCTGGCCGTTCCTGACTGGCCGAACACGTACGGACACTTCATGTTTTCCTTTCCGCTCGACAGGATGGTGGGGGGGATCTTCTGGGAGCATTCGCACCGGATGATCGCCTCGATCGCCGGTCTGCTGACCTTCGGTCTGACATACTGGATCTGGCGGGTTGACAAGCGCAGATGGGTAAAACATCTGGCTGTCTGGACTTCCATAGCTGTGATCGTACAGGGTGTTTTCGGCGGCGTTACCGTCCTTCTCGGGTTGCCGGCCTGGACCTCGACGTTCCACGGAACGCTTGGCCAGACCTATTTCTGTATGTCTCTTGTTCTGGCTCTGGCTCTTTCTCCCCGCTGGATCGAATTGCCGAAGAAGGAAAAACTTGAAGATCGCCGGTCGGTTCCCCTGCGCACGCTGGCGATGTGGACCGTCGGCGCGGTGATGATCCAGCTTGTTCTGGGGGCTTATATGCGGCACATCGAAGCCGGGCTGGTGATCCCCGATTTCCCGACCATGTTCGGCGGCTGGTCCCTTCCGCTCAGCGATGCAAGTCTCACCTTTGCCAATCAGGAACTGCGGCAGAACGGCATTCTGAACAAACTGATGCTGAGCGAAGTGACCCGCGAGCACATGGTGGCCCACCTGGCCCATAGATTCTGGGCGGTGGTGGTGACGATTATGGCCTGCTGGACCGCCGTGCGGATCTTTCGCCACTACAGGAAGGTGCGTGTGCTCTACCGGCCCGCACTGCTGCTGATGGGATTGCTGGCGTTGCAGATCACACTCGGTATCCTGACGATTTACACGGAAAAGCAACCCTCGGTGACCACGTTCCACGTGATGACCGGAGCGATGGTGCTCGGGGTGGCCGTAACGCTTGCCGCGCAGTCACGACGACTTTTTGCCTTGCAGGGGGAGAGGGAAGAAAATCGGTCTGTGAGAGAGATGCCGTCCGGAACGGGAATCCGTCCTGAGGAGGCCGCCGCATGAGAGGGGGAGAAACTACCGAGGGACTGCTCAATCCACCGACTGAAGGGGCGGAGGTGAACGTCGGCTCGACTTCACGCCTGTTCGATTACGTCGAATTGACGAAACCCCGTCTGACATTGCTTTCGGTGATGACGACCCTGGCCGGGTACTATCTCGGGGCACGGGGCAATCCGGCTCTTCTTCCTCTGCTTTCCACGCTTGCCGGCACCTTCCTTGTCGGAGGGGGATGTGCCGCGCTGAACATGATGATCGAGGTACGGGAGGACGGGATGATGAAGCGGACTGCCGGACGTCCGCTGCCGGCCGGTCGCGTCTCGACGCGTGAAGCTCTGGTTCTGGGAGTTCTGCTGACGGTTATCGGTCTTGTCTGGCTGGCGATTGCCGCAAATCTTCTGGCCTCTCTGCTTGCCGCCGCCACCTTTATCAGCTATGTATTCCTGTACACCCCGCTGAAGCGCCGCACAACGCTCAACACAATCGTCGGTGCAATTCCAGGAGCTCTCCCTCCGATGATCGGTTGGGCTGCCGCTACCGGGGGACTGGAGATCGGAGCTCTGGCCCTTTTTGCTCTGCTTTTCTTCTGGCAGATGCCTCATTTCCTTGCCCTGGCCTGGATGTATCGCAAGGACTATGCGCGGGCCGGTTACCGAATGCTTCCGATGGTCGATCCGCAAGGAGACGCCACGAGCCGTCAGATCCTCCTCTACGTTGCCGCTCTTCTTCCGGTCAGCCTGATACCGACACTGGTCGGCATCTCCGGGCCGGTCTATTTCTTCGGGGCCGCCGCTCTCGGGATACTCTTTCTCTGGCTCAGTTTTCGCTTTGCCGTTTCCCGTGAGAATCGGGCCGCCAAAGCTGTGTTCCATTTCTCGCTTCTCTATCTACCCGTCCTTCTGCTGGCGATGGCGATAGACGGACCGACCTTCTGAGGGAACGAACAGAGAAAAGGAGCCTGAAGTAAACATTCGACAGGACAACCAATCATCGCAATTGCCGATGCCTGATTCCATGACAAATACCAGCGGACAGGATGAGAAGAATAAGGGAACCTTCCTGCTGATTACAGGGGGAGTGTTGATGCTGGGTGTGGTGATTGTCGGCTATTTTCTTCTCGCCGACCGGTCTTCTGCAGATCGTGCAGGGCTCGAACTGGAATCCTTCGGTACGGTTCCGGCCGAAGCGACGTTCACCGAACAGAGCGGAAAGGAACTGAAGCTCGGGGAGCTGCGAGGGACACCCTGGGTTGCCGATTTCGTTTTCACCCGTTGCCGGGGTATTTGCCCGGTGATGACCGAATCCCTTGCCGATCTGCAAGCGGAACTGGAGCCGGAGAGTCCGGTCAAACTTGTCTCCTTTACGGTCGATCCCGAGTACGACACGCCCGAGCGCCTGACCGAATATGCGGCGGAGCACAACGCCGATCCTGATCGCTGGCTTTTTCTGCATGCCGGGGATTCCGTTGTGCAGGCTCTGGCACGGGATGCTTTTCATGTAGCAATTGCCGAGGGGACCGATCCGGATGAACCGATCATTCACTCCTCAAAGTTTTTTGTGGTCGATGGGGAGGGAGAAGTCCGAGGGATATTCGACGGACGAAATCCGGAGGAGCGGCGGGAGTTGCTCGGTCTTCTGGAACGTTTGCAGGAGGGAGAGAACAAGTGAACACGGGTATGCATAATCAACCGAACGGACTGCATGGAATCTTTTGACGTCATGGCCCTCCCCCGCTTGAACGCTATACTCAACAGTATCGCCACGGTGTTGCTGGTGATCGGTTTCCTGATGATTCGCCAGGGGAAGTGGAAGGCACACCGGAACGTGATGCTCGGAGCGTTTTCCGTTTCCGTTCTCTTCCTGGTCTCCTACATCACCTATCATGCGCTACGCGGGGGCGTCACGACGCCGTTCGGTGGAGAGGGAGCCGTTATCATCGGACTCTATCGTTTCATTCTCTTTTCCCACATCGCTCTGGCGGCGGTTGTTCCCGTTCTGGCCATTATTACATTGAACCGGGGGCTGTCCCGGAAGTTCGACCGGCACAAGAAAATCGCCCGGTGGACGTATCCGATCTGGCTCTACGTCTCTGTGACCGGTGTTCTCGTCTATCTCATGCTC
>CBFGQN010000276.1:0-5837 GCA_965650895.1 uncultured Ignavibacteria bacterium
CGGGGATTGAATCAACTGGAATTGACCGATGCGCAGAAGGAACAGATTGCGGAACTGCGCAAGGAGTTCAAGGAAGAGAACGCCTCGCTGTTCGAGGAGATGAAGGCACTGCGTCAGAAAATGCGGGAGCAGATGAAGGCCGGTGACAAGGAGGGAGCGCAGCGGACGAACGAGGAGATCAAAGCGAAGGTGGAAGTATTGAAGGGGAGGGGGGCCGAGTTGCAGGAGCAGATCAGCCTGATTCTGACCGATGAACAGCGACGGAAGGCAGCCGAAATGCGGGAGCAGGTGAAGGAACGACGTGAAGATGCGCGCGAAGGGAGAGAGGAGTGTGCGGAGAAACGGGCCGAACTGAGAGAAGATCTGAATCTGACCGATGCGCAGAAGGAGAAAATCGAGACGATCCGCGAGGAGTTCAAGGAGGAGAACGGCGAGACGACGGCACAACTGAAGGCACTGCGTCAGAAAATGCGGGAGCAGATGAAGGCCGGCGACAAGGAGGGGGCGGAGCGGACTCGCGGGCAGATAAAGGAATTGCGGGGAGGACTGAAGGAGGAGGCCAAAGCAATGAAAGAGGAGATCGGCACAATCCTGACCGAGGAGCAGAAGGCTCTGCTCGAAGAGCACAAGGATGAGATGAAGGAGTGCCGTGATAGTCATAAAGCGAAGAAAGGAGAAAGAAAGGGGACGAAGAGAAAGAACGGGACGAGGGGGAATGCCCCGGCGGACATTGAGTAACGGGTAATGTTGGAACTACACAGAGAAAGCCTCGTCGGTGAAATGCCGGCGGGGCTTTCTCTGTTCGGAGGGGGGCGGTCAGCAGTCAGCAATGAGGGGTCAGCTATGAGCTATGAGTGGTCGGCGATGAGCAATGAGCAGTCAGTGGTGAGCAATGAGCAGTCGGCGATGAGCAATGAGGGGTCAGCTATGAGCTATGAGTGGTCGGCGATGAGCTGTGAGCAGTCAGTGTGCTGGGTTGATGGTTCTAACTAAATATTCAGTCTCCACCACCAGGTTGACTGCTGAAAGCTGATTGCCCACAACAGAAACCACAAACCTGAAAGCTCACGGCTGAAAGCTGACTGCTCAAAACTGCAACCCCACCCCGGGCAACAAACGTCTTTTCACCTTCTCATTGGCGGCGACTCCCTATTATTGATTCATGCCAAAGAAGTCAGACAGATCGAATTCAGTGCTGCATGTGAATTCGCCGATAACGTTGAGGGGGGCGATCCAGGATCTGCCCGCCCTTGCCGCGTGCGATATCATCGGCGACGTTCACGGATGCTTCGATGAGTTGACCGAGTTGCTTGAACTGCTCGGTCACGAGGATTTGCTGGCGAAGGATCTTCCTCCGGCCCCTTCCTCCGATTCTCCCCGTATCCTGTTTGTCGGCGATATCGTTGATCGTGGAGACGGCATTATGCATGCGCTTCGGCTGGTCTACGATCTTTGCACCAAAGGATATGCGCGGACGGTTCTGGGGAATCACGACTATCGGTTCATGCGCTGGCTGCAGGGACATGGCGTGAAGATTGCGCATGGTCTGGACCGGACAATCGACGAGTTTAACCGGATGCCGGGAGAAGAACGGGACCGGTGGCGGAAAAATTTTCTGGAGTTTTTCGAGAACGTTCCCTATGCGATCCGGTTCGATCAGGGAAGAGGAGTCGTTGTCCACGCCGCATGGCGACCGGGCATGAAAGAAGAGGAGGATCTGCGCCGTGTGCGATACTACGCCATCTACGGGCCGACCACCGGCGAGCAGACACCGCAGGGATTTCCGGTCCGGGTCGATTGGGCGAAGACCTTTAAAGGACCGGAAAAAGTCTTCTTCGGACATCAGGTCTATCTTCGCCCCTACGTCAACCCCTTTGCTGTGGGCATTGATACCGGTTGCGTCTTCGGGGGAGCTCTGACGGCTCTGCGTTATCCTTCGCAGGAGTTTACGAGCGTCAAGAGTCGGGGAGCGCGGGCGGCGTACAACGGACCGGTTCTCGACCCGAACGGAGATTAGCCGAAGGCGCCGGCGATTGCGGCAAAGACCAGAGCGGCGCCGACGGCAATCAACGCATAGCCGATCCACTCCATTATCTTCGCCGACGTTTCCAGTCCCTTTGCAATCTCTTCTTCGGAACGGACCGACACGATGAAGGGCTTTCCTTTCTCAAGAGAGGCTCTGAAGGCAAGTTTACCGTCGTCGCGATCACTTGCCTCGCCAAGCACGTAGAGGCGTTCTCCGACGGGAAGAATGTGCTCGACGTAGTGATAGCCGGTGATCCGTCTTCCGTTTCCGGGATTGATCGCCATGGAGAACTTCCCGAACGAAATCGTTCCGAGCTCTCCCCCGGCCGGTTCGTGTCTGTCTACCACTTTCCGTCCTTCAATCTGCGCTCCGTCCGGATAGATCAGTACTGTGCCGGTCTCGTCCCGCACGGCGAAGGGGATCGACCGGGTGTTGCTTGCCACGACGTTCGATCCGTTTCTGGTCCGCGTCACGGTTCTCCCCTCGCTGTCGGTCTCCGTGTAGGTTTCCTGATACAGCTCTTCAACTTGCATGGAGTACCAGAGGCAGGGCTGATCCGACAATTCTCCGGTCAACGGATTGTCGGACTCGCACATTCCCTTTATCTCTGCCGGACGTGCAAAGGCACCGGGACCGATTTCGGAGGCCACGGCCTGATGCAATTCGCTGAGATCGATCGCGCTTGACGTTTGCGTCGACTTTACTTCAAGAAGCTTGTCCTGTGATTTCCCTTTCAGGAAGAGAAGAAGGATTCCGATGCCGGCAAGAACGAGACCGATGATAATTCCGATAACCATGATCTGTTGACGGATTGTGGCTGGAACAAGAAGACTTGCAAGAATACGGAGTTTCCCGAATGTCGTGCAAGAACGAAACGGAATTCCGGCCCCATCAGAGGAGGGTGCGCACGTCGTCCACCCGGATCGGACCGCCGAGTTTCCGGAATCCCTCGCCGTAACGGCGACCGATCATGAAGCCCCAGCGTCGCATCCGGGCGATCAGATATTCCATGAAGTCCTCTCCTGAAATAAACGTCTCCGGCTCCTCGCGGCTCTCCGACCGGTTGCTGCCGGGAATCGTGAACTGCGAGCTGTAGGCGGCAATCGCCTCCAGCTTCCGGTCGAACTGATCGCCGATATCGACAATCAGATCCGGCTCGAATTCCCAGGCGTGAGCAAAGGTCAGCAAAAGCTCCGGACGGTGGGGTTCCTGCGCTTCCCCCTCATACTCCGTCTCCACAGCGGTCAGTCCGCTGTTGAACCAGGCTTCGCGAACCAGCCGATAGGCGTTCTCGTGGTCCGGATGCCGGTCGCTTTCGGAGGGAAGCAGAAGAATGCGGGGACGGAAACGGCGGATTGCCCTGACCACCCGAAGAGTGTTCTCCGGTGTGATGCGGATGTCTCCGTCCGGAATCGCCAGGTTCCACCGATGCGTTTCATCAATTCCCAGCACCTCGTTGGCCCGTTTCGTCTCCTCGGCGCGAAGTGCGGCCGAGCCGCGGGATCCCCGCTCTCCGCGTGTCAGATCGCAGATTGCAAACGACCCGCCGAGATCGGCGGTTCGCAGCAACGTGCCTGAAACATGCAACTCAATGTCGTCCGGATGAGCGGCGACGGCAAGAATATCAGTGTTCAATGCAAAAGGAAAAATTCAAAATTCAAAAAAGAGGGGAGGGGGGTGAGCTATCAGCTATGAGCTATCAGCAGTGGGCTATGAGCTATCAGAGGTGAGCTATGAGCTATCAGCAGTGGGCTATCCGCATGGTAGTTTTTCGACTCTTAACTCTCAACTATTCAACCACCAACCATTCAACTTCCTCACCATCCTCCGAAAATCCCGACATCGGCACAAAGCCGACAGCTACCACCACTCCCAGACTCTCAACTCCCCGACTCTCAACTCCCCGACTCTCAACTCCCCGACTCTCAACTCCCCGACTCTATAAACTCTTCTCTCTATACACTCTACGAACTCACCCCGCCATCCATCCTCCATCGACGACGATGGTCTGGCCGTGGACGTAGTTGCCGGCCTTAGATGCAAGATACAGAATCGTTCCCTTCAGATCGTCCGGCAAACCCCAGCGTCCGGCGGGGATGCGTTTGCTCAGTTCGCGAAACCGCTTGCGGTCCTTGCGCAGAGCCTCGGTTGCCTCGGTCTCGAAGTAGCCGGGGGCGATTGCGTTGACGTTGACGTTATGTTCGGCCCACTCGTTGGCCAGCGCCTTGGTGAGGCCGGCAACGCCGTGTTTGCTTGCAGTGTACGCCGGGACGAAGCGGCCACCCGAGTAGGAGAGGAGGGAGGCGATGTTAATGATCTTTCCGCCGCCGTTTTCAATCATCACCCGACCCACTCCCTGGGCCATAAGGAAGACGCCGGTCAGATTGATGTCGATCACATTCTGCCAGTCTTCAAGGGGATAGTCGGCGGCGGGCCATCGCTTGATGATGCCCGCGTTGTTTATCAGGATGTCGATCGACCCGAATTCCTTCTGTGTTCTGGAGATCGCATTGGCGATTTGCTTCGGTTTCGAGACATCACAGCGGACCGGAAGGGTTTCGACTCCGTGTGCCCGGAGTTCCCGGCCCCGCTCGGCGAGCGTCCGGCTGTCCCGGCCGATCAGGGCCACGTTCGCTCCGGCCTGTGCCAGTCCATCGGCGGCCGCCGCTCCCAGACCGCGTGAGGCGCCGGTCACAAGAGCGTTCTTGCCGGAAATATCGAAAAGATCGGATAGAATCGACATGGATACGGGATCGGAAAACGTGTGAAGAACGTGTGGTGAAACGGGTGGAAGAATCCGGTTCCGGAATTACCCTTCGACGTCCACATCGAACGCCTTCGGTTCCCACTCCTCACCTTCGCAGGGAAGATAGTGTTCGCTGACGTGTTCATCCAACAGCGTACAGTGAAGATTTTCCGGACGGTAGTAGCGACAGCTTGAACAGAGCGTCTCCTCGATCAGTCGCCGATTGTTCAGCTTGAAGTATTCGTATTGAATCTGTGCGGGATAGATCGCGATGCCGTAGATCGCCAGTCCGGTGACCAGCCACCATTCGGAGTAGACGTTGAAATGATCTTTCAGATACCAGGCGACGAAGAGGGTGACCGCCAGACGGAGCAGAGCCATCCAGATGATCGAACCGAGCGTGTGGTTGTATGGAGCCCCCCCGCTCTCCGGTCGTGAAGGACGACCTCCGATTGTCTTCTTCCGTCGTGTAATGCGTCCGAACATATTTCGATAGTACCTCTCTCCGTCTGGAAGTGAAACCGGTATCCCGGCGACGCTCCTCTAACGTATGACTTTGCCCCGAATTATGAAACGACTATTCCGGTCTTCAACAGAAGAACACGTCAGGTCCGGAAATCTCTCGCGGTTTCCGAGTGTCCCGGCGTCGGATGAACCCGACGGCTACATTGATCAATCGCAAATCGACATTTGTCATTCGCACTTCTGCCCCGGGTGGGGCAAAGGTTTTTGCCCCCTACGGTCCCGGATATTTCCGCCCCTTCCACGTTGCTTTTCCCGACAGCGATAATCGTGCCGAATTGATCGCAATGACGACGGCCGCCAGTGCCGACAGGGGATGGAGAAGTGCAAAGAGTCTGTGCTGCCGAAATTCCACGGCCGTGAGAAGACGAACACTTATACCGATGCCGAGTTGCAGAAGAGGGAGAAAGAAGAGTCCGGGCGTAAACTGCGCAGTGGCGATTCCGACAACGATAAAACCGGCCGGGACGACATACAGTGCAAGCGTCGTCAGGATGAATCCGATCAGCAGAGCGTAGTTGTAGCCCAGACCGGGAAAGAAAT
>CBFGQN010000277.1:0-5797 GCA_965650895.1 uncultured Ignavibacteria bacterium
GCCGTCGTCCCGACTGCACGAAAGTGATAGGTCCGTCCCCGTTCCAGACCGGTTATGGTAAGCATATTCCCCTCGGTATAACCCACAAATTTTTCTTCCTGCGTCCCCTCACGTTGATACACATAGTACCTGAAGATGTCGCCGCGACCGAAAACGGTCATCTTCAGCAGGACCGAATCCGTCTTGAAGTTGTTCCGGTCTTCCGTCCAGAGATAGGGAGCAGCCGACCGGCCGTTCCAGGGGAACCGGAAGACACGATAGGAGAACGTGTTGGTATCGAGGAAGATCTCGAATGCCCGGGATCCGTCGGACCGAACCTCCGTCGCAATCCGCTTGCGCAAACCTTCCCGGACAAAGCCCCAGCCGATCATCGTGTTGCCGTTCGGCAACCGCTGTGCATTTCCCATGGCCGGACTGAAGTTCTGCGGACCTTCGGAATATTCCCAGACGAGCTGCGCGGTCATCTCTTCCTCGTCCAGCACATATTCCACCGCGCGGCTGAACGGAGGCGAATGCGTGCTGCCGTTATCAAACAGCGAGATATTTCCGTTATCAAGTCTGCGGATATCATGCTGTCGGGAGAATCCGTCCGGATCATCGATAAACGTGAACTGATTCCGCTTTCCTCCCAGTCGCCAGATGATGTCTCCGGTCCCCCGATCGATCTTGGTCACTTCATCCATGTGTCGACTGGAGATCAGAAGATTTCCGTCCTGATCCTGCTCGACGGCATTGCCGTGAACGTAATCGATAAATTCCGCCGTCAGATCGATGCCGTCGGCCGCATCGGTGAAGGCGAAATGATCCCAGCTTCGCCACTCGAAGACCACATTGTGCGAGGCATCCTGTTCCTGGATAACATACCCGGTAACCAGCGCATTGGGATTGCCTCCCGGCACGTACTGACTCATGTCGATGTACTGATCATCATAGCTCATCAACAACGCATGTCCGTTCGGCAGAAGCTGCAGGCCGTGCAGATCGGTACTGTAGCCGTTCTTCATCTTCCACAGATTCACTCTGGTGTAGGTGGAATCCAGTTCGACAAATCCCCTGACCGATGCGGAGTTATCGAAATAGGTCAGCGTTCCGGTCGGCTGCACCTTCAGATCGAAGACGCCGCCGGGGGCACGACGGTAGAACAGCGGAGCTCCGTCGTTATCCAGAATCAGAGCATAGCCGATATGCCATTCCTCGAACCCGTGGAACGGGGCGATGAACAGACTCCCCTCCTCCGGATTGTCGAGCGTCGTGATGTCGTACCACGGATAGTCTCCGGGCAAAAAAGGAGGAGCCGAAGAGAGCCGGGTTCCCTTTACCTTCTCTTCCGGTTCCCTGCGGGCACCGTCGGCAATCCCGGGATACCGATCATCTTCCGCGAACATGTTCCGAAGAGAAAAGATGGAACTGGAATTCCGGGTGGTCGATGTCCTGAAAGAGTAAGCAAGAGAAGGGATTCCTCCTCCCCCTATTCGTACCTCCACAATCTCGTTCGAAGCGAAGGGAGTCGTTGGAGTGAACACAATCGTCCTTTTATCATCGGCAACCGTAACGGTCCCTGTATGCTCACCGCTCCGGCTGCCGACAACATGCAGGTAGGTCTCAACAGCTTCCGGAGTAAGGGAAAGCATACCGTCCGGACGGAGAATGATGGAAGTCTCCGGAGGAACAAATCCGGCATCGGGTCTGGGAGAAAGGAACAGGAACTGTCGGTCGATTTGCGGCGACTGGGAGCGAGCTTCGATATGAAGAAGGAAAAGGGAAAGGACCAACAGGAACGCGGCGTGAGAATGTCTGCTACTCATACGGGTAGATTCAATCGGAATTGATAAATGGGAACACAGAGGAGTGATAATATTATCTTTTTTTCCATTTCACAAAGGGAAGCTGTTCTTCCCCTTCCCGGTGTTCGAACCGACGATTTCCCCGGACTGAACGAAACGGTCATATCGCTCAGAGACACGCTGCAGCGGCAAAACGGCGGACCCGCCGAAGCGGATCCGCCGTCATCCTTGCCGAAGGGTGCAGGAACACTCATCGAAGCAATGTCAGCGAACTCGCGCAACGATCCGGGCCGACCACCACTTGTACGATATACCTCCCGCTTCCCACCCGTTCGCCCCGGTCATCCGTGCCGTTCCACAGAATTCCGGTCTCCTCTCCGGCAGCAAGCATCTCCTTCATCCGACGTACGGTCCTTCCCTGCACGTCGACGATACTGATCTCCGCCTCTGCCGTAACGAGGGAGGTAATCACAAGGACCTCTCCCTCCTGCTGCGAAATCGAACGAACGGAAAGGCGAGAGGGGAGAAGATCGGTCCCGGCGACGCTGTTCACATTATCGCCGGTGCCGTTCAGCCGTATGTCGAGCGGAGTCGGTTCGGCATCGGAGACGACACGCAGGGTACCCTCCCGCAATCCGATTTCCGCCGGGACAAAGCGGATCCTCAGCGCAAGACTCTCTCCCGGAGCAATCGTGATCGGAAGAGAAGGGGGATTGAGGATGGCGAATTCATCCGGCGTCACCGAGAGTGAGGTAATCACCAGGGGCGTCGTGCCGATATTCCTGATGATGTTCTCCACAGTCGAATCGACCTTCACTCCCGGCTTCACCCGACCGAACCGGACGTCGGTACCGGCAATCGAGGAGTGCACACCGGTGCCGACAAAGCGAACTATTCGCGACGTATCGTTCACCGCGTTGCTCCGGATAGTCAACGCACCGTTGCGGGTTCCTTCGGCCGACGGAGTGAAGTCGAGAACCAGATCGGCACTCTCTCCCGGCGGTACGATCAGCGGGAAGGTCAGGCCTCCTCCGATCCTGAAATCTCCGCTGTGCGCTCCTCCCCGCACCAGTTCCTTGATCACCAGCGGCTCTTCCCCCGTATTCGCGAAAAACCCCGGGAACCGATAGGATCCCTTCGTTCCGACTTTCGTGACCGGAACGGTAAGGTTTGATCCGGGGGGAACGAAGATCGGCCCGATCGGCAGAATCGTGAAGCGTATCCACTCGCTGCTCCCGGTCTCCTCTCCGGCACCGGTAACGCCGACTGCGCGGAAGAGATAGCTCTTCCCTCTCTCCAGATTCCGGACCGTCAGGGTATTCCCTTCCGTCGAATCGAACAACCGTTCCGATGCCGGATAATCCCACCGCCAGATGCGATACCTGAGGATATCGTCTCTGCCGAACATCATCATCTTCAATTCGACGGTGTCGGTCGTTGTCCGGTCCGGATCTTCGATCCAGAGATAGGGAAGAACCGAACGTCCCTGCCAGGGGAAGCGGAATGCACGGTAGGAGACGATGGAGGTATCCATCAGAATCTCGAAGACGATCTCTCCGTCAGTAGTTACCTCAGTCGCCACAATTTTCCGGTCACCGGCCAGCGGGAATCCCCATCCGATCATTGTATTGCCGTTCGGCAACCGCTGTGCGCTCCCCATCGCAAAGCTGTAGCGTTCGGTCCCCTTCGGATACTTCCAGACCAGTTTCGCCGTTTTGTTGACCTCATCCAGTTCATACTCGACTGCGCGGGAGAAGAGAGGAGAATGGGTATTGCCGTTATCGAAGAGAGTGATGTTGCCGTTCGGCAGTCTGCGGATATCGTGCTGGTGCGAGATGTGAACGGTATCGTTCAGGAAGGTAAACTGATTGTTCTCCCCGCCGAGACGCCAGATAATATCGCCGGTCTGCCGATTGATCTTCGTAATCTCGTTCAGGTGTCTGCTCGAGAGGAGGATGTGGCCGTCATAGTCACGTTCAAATGCGTTGGCATGGACGTAATCGATCTGCTTCCCCTTCAGGTCGACAGTACCGACCGCATCGGTGATCTTGAAGTGATCCCAGCTCCGCCACTCGAAAACCACATTCTTCGATGCATCCAGCTCCTGAATCACCAGACCGGTCACTTCCGCATTCGGATCTCCTCCCTGCACGATCAGGCTCATGTCAACCGTTTGCGCGTCGTAACTCATCAGCAGGGCATGACCGTCCGGCAGCAATTGCAGGTCGTGCCCGTCGGTCAGGTAGCCGTTCTTCATTTTCCACGTATTCACCGTCTGGTAGGTCGAGTCAAGCACGACATACTCTCCCGGACCGGAATTGAAGTAACTCAGCACGCCGGTCGGTTGTTTCTTGAAATCGAGTGCGGAGAAGGGGAGCCGCCGATAGAAGACCGGATCTCCCTTGCTGTCGAGAATCAGAAGGTAGGGAAGACCGAAGCCGGAGAAGGAGACCGGAGAAAGAAAGATGTGTCCCTCTCCCTGACCGTCGCCAAGCGTCAGATCAAATCTCGGGTAATCTCCGGGGACGAAAACGTTTGTCCCACGGGCAAGGGTCGGCTCTTCATGTTCTTTCCGGTCGGTCCGCGGAATTGCCCCCTCTCCCTTTTCTCCAATCGCCATGCTCTCCTGATGGAGTCGTGAGAGCATCGATTCTTTCGCACGTGACCTGGCTTCCTTCGACGTCTGAAACGCAAAGCTCAACGCATCGGTACGCCGTCCGTCCCGCATGTGAATTCCCTCGCGGGCGTAGACGATCACCTGCTCATCGTAAGCGAAAGGTTCGTCGGGAGTGAAGATGATGGTCTGCCGGTCATCGGCAATCACAACGCTTCCGGTATGATCGCCGCTGATGCCGCCGGTAACGCGGATCAGATCACGCAACTCATCCGGTGTGCTCCGGAGCTCCCCCCCGGGACGAAGAACAATGGAAGTGACCGGCGGCACAAACCCGGCGTCGGGACGGGGAGCGGTAAACTGGAAGCGACCGTCAAGTTCCTGCGCGGGAAGACCCTCTCGGGCGGCAATAACTGCAATGATGACAAGAAGGGATTGAAGTACTCTCAGGTGTTGTCTCATGATGTGATTCCGGGTATTGTGAACGATGTGCTTGATTCGGTGAAGGGTATCTCCGTGGTTATTTGCAGTTGATGCGGGCACGTTTTTCCCTACTCCCTTTCTCCTCCCTATCTTTGCCGTTTCCTTTCAGCAACAGGGGTCATCAGGTCATACAGTCTGTCCATGTCCATTTTAGAAGCCATTCTCATCGGCATTGTCCAGGGTCTGAGCGAGTTTCTGCCGATCAGTTCCACCGCCCACATGACGCTTGCGGGGCGGGCGCTGGGATTGATCGAATCGCCCGAAAGCTGGACGGCCTTCATCGCCGTCGTGCAGCTCGGCACGCTTGCCGCCGTGTTGGCCTACTTCCGTCGCGATATCTTTCTGATCATGCGGGACTTCCTGCGGGAGAGTCTGCAACGCAAACCCTTCCGCCATCAGTCGATCAACGCACGCATGGGGTGGTACATCATCATCGGCACGATCCCGATCGCCGTTGTCGGTCTGCTGGCAAAGGACTTCATCGAAGGAGCCTTTACGAAGAACCTGATCGTGATCGGCTCCAGCCTCTTCCTGCTCGGGATCATTCTGGAGATCGCCGAGCGGACCGGGAAGTTCGAGCGGGAGATCGACCGGACGACCGTCGGCGACGCCGTCTGGGTCGGTCTGGCCCAGGTCATGGCTCTGATCCCCGGTTCTTCCCGTTCCGGCACCACGATTACCGCCGGTATGTTTCTCGGCCTTAAACGGGAAGCGGCTGCCCGGTTCAGTTTTCTTCTTTCAATTCCGGCCATCGGGGCAAGCGGCATTCTTGAAATCTTCGAGGCCGTCAAGCATCTCGACTCCTCCGGCATCGCTGCGCTGATCACGGCCACCGTTGTTGCCGGTCTCAGCGGCTATCTCTGCATCGCTCTGCTCCTTCGCTACCTCAGAACCCGGACAACCCGGATCTTCGTCT
>CBFGQN010000278.1:0-5793 GCA_965650895.1 uncultured Ignavibacteria bacterium
AGCGCCCCTTGATTACCTGCACATCATCCTTCTCCGCCTTCCAGCCGTACCCTCCGGCCAGCGCAATGTACTCTTCATACCCCAGGCCCGGCCGATAGATAAAGTTTCCTGAATTTTTCACTTTACCCATCAACTGTATGTAATCCACCCGCTCGGGGACATACAGGGAGTCGTTGTTGATCAGGGGAATGTTCTGCGATTCATCCCCCTCCATCAACGCAATGAAGTCAACAACCATCCGCCCCTGATTTCTCCCCTCGATCAGCTTCGTCCGGAGATATGCAGATTCTTCCGGCGTTCTGTTTTCCGATTCGATGGCGAGGATGTAGACGAGATAGGGATCTTCCTGACCGATAGAGTTCCTCCTGATAAGAACCGCGTCAAGAAGAGATGACTTGTCGGTGAATCCTCCTGCAGCGGTAAGGAGTTCCCGCAACCTGGTGGTGCCGGGAATAATGGGATAGATTCCCGGCTGCCTGACCTCGCCGTCGACCACCACCTGGCTCCGTTCAAGAAAGCTTGCTTTCCTGCGGACAAAGATCCGGTCGCCGTTCTGCAGAAGCCGGTCGCCGGTCACCGTGCCGTCCGGCAGAATCGTGTGCCAGGTCCGGCTGCTGATCTCCCCCTGCTCGGTCACGCTGACCACCTCTACCGAGTCCCGCCGCGCATCAACGGTCAGCCCGAATGAGGCGTTGAGTATTGTGGAGATCGAATCTCCCTCCCGCCAGGGAAATTCTCCGGGAGAGACGACCTCGCCGTAGAGTTGTACGATCTTTTCATTGTCGACAAAGTTGACCTTCACCACATCACCGTCCCGCACATACGGGTTGGCATCAAGATCGGCGAAGGCGTAGAAGGGGAGCAGATCGACCGGAATCTCCTGCTTCGTCCCGCTGTCACTCCTTCTGATGATGACGATCTCCCGCTTGTTCCCCTTCTGCGAAGCCCCTCCGGCGAGATCGATCGCCTCGGAAACGCGGGTCGTGGGAGTGGCGGTCACGGCCATCGGAAACCGAACGGCGCCGATCACGTTGACCTTAAATTCACGCATTTTTCTGAGCGAAACGGACGATTCGGTGCTGTAGACACGGGAGACCGCCTTCTGAATCGCCTTCTCCGCTTCGGCCAGCGTCTTCCCCCGAAGGTTGACCTCACCGACCGTTGGAATCAGGGCCTTGGCGTCCGGCGTTATCAGAACGTCGTAGAACTTTGTCTGCGTCGTCCAGACGGTTACGGTCAGTCCGTCGTTCGGACCGACCGGATACTTCGTCGGATCGATCGCCCCCTCCAGAAGGCCGGCCGACTCCAGCGCCCGCCCGGTCAGTTCCTTTCGCCCGGCCGTATCGAACGGAGTCACCCTGCCGGTTGTTCCGAACCATCGGGGCCCTTCACCACTGACCGGTTCGTCGGGCTGCCCCGACAGAGGAACGGCAAACGGGAAAGCAATCAGCACAAGAAGCAGAAATCGTAACCGGGCCGAACGAAACGGCTCTCCGATCCGATTCATGTTTCCGGCTGAAGGTTCATGGCGATGTGATGGACGGACACCCCGTCCTGAGAACAGAAAGTCGATGTGTATCATGCGTTATGTTACGTGATCCCCGGCGGAACAGCCCCCAATATAGCCCCCTCATCCGGGGATGACAATACCATTCGCTGTCCCCTTTTTTTCACTCCTCCGGTTCAGATCGTCCCCCGGATTCGTTCATATCCCGCAGGATTTCCCCGATCACGGTCCGGGCGTGCTCCCGTCCGTTCTCTATGAAAATCTCCCACGTCTTGCAGCCGCAGGCGACTGATCCGGCCAGAAAGAGTCGGGGCCGATTCGCCCGGAACGTCTCGGGGTCGTAGACCGGCACCAGCGTCTCGGGATCGTAGTCGATACCGAACGCCCGGAACAGATCCTCGTCGGGCCGATAGCCGATCATGGCATAGATCGCACCGGCCGGGAGCACCCTCCTCTCTCCGCTCCGGTTGTCCCGCAGCGTCACCTCCCCTTCGCGAATCTCCTCCACCTCCGTGTTCCAGAACATCCCGATTTCTCCCGACGCAATACGGTTTTCGATATCGGGCCGGACCCAGTACTTCACGCCCCGACCGAACTCTTCCCCCCGATGAATCATCGTCACCTGCGCCCCGCTGCGAAACAGATCAAGCGCCGTCTCCACCGCCGAGTTTCGACCGCCGATCACCAGAACATTCTCTCCGTAGTGCCGGTACGGTTCCTTGTAGTAGTGATGAACGTGGGGAAGATCCTCTCCCGGAACGCCAAGCCGATTCGTCCGGTCGAAGTACCCTGTGGCCAGAATCACATAGGTGCCGGCAACGTCGCCGCGACTTGTCTTGACGATAAACCCCTTGTCGGTTTCGGCAAGACCGGTTACTCTCGTCCGCAACATCAGGTTGACCTCTTCGGCTTCGGCCACCCCCTGATAATAGGCGATGGCCTCCTCGCGTGAAGGACGGATATTCGGTGAGGAGAAAGGAACACCTCCAAGCGACAGTCGTTCCCGCGTCGAGAAAAAGGTCATCGATGTCGGGTATCCCGTGATGGTGTTGACGACGGTCCCCTTTTCAATGATCACGTGTCGGAGTCCGGCCCGTCGGGCAAACAGACCGCAGGCCAGCCCGGTCGGACCGGCACCGACGATGACGATATCGTACTGTGAGTCGCTGATGGCGTTGTGAGTATTCGACTGAGGACGGCATCCGCCCCGAGGTTCTGCGGCATCCTCCCGTCTGCTGACGATCTGATTTCTCCTTAACCTGCAACGCGCGAGCAGGAACGATGGACGTACAAGCTCGCGCGTAACGGGTATGTTTATTGCTGATCTCTTCCCCCGATCCTCCGGACCGACAGAAGAATTACGACAGGACCGCCTTGACGTATTCCCGTCTCATCAGGGCAATGGAATTGATCGGAATTTCTTTCGGACAGGCCGCCTCGCAGGCTCCGTGGTTGGAACAGTCGCCGAACCCTTCCTCCTGCATCTGTTCCACCATTCTGACGACACGTCTCTTCCGCTCGGCATCCCCCTGCGGCAGAAGGGCCAGATGAGCTATCTTCGACGCCGTAAAGAGAGAAGCCGAGGCGTTCGGACATGCCGCAACGCAGGCTCCGCAACCGATGCACGTAGCGTAATCGAATGCGGTGTCGGCCTTGTCCTTCGGAATCGGAATTGCGTTGGCATCCGGAGCCGAACCGGTATCGACGCTGACATATCCCCCGGCGGCAATGATCCTGTCGAGCGCGGCACGGTCGACGACGAGGTCCCGAATCACCGGAAAAGCCTCGGCCCGCCACGGCTCTACAACAATCGTATCCCCCTCATTGTAGTGTCGCATGTGCAACTGGCACGTGGCGGTCCCCTTCAGCGGACCGTGCGGAACACCGTTAATCATCATGTTGCACGATCCGCAGATCCCCTCGCGGCAATCGTGATCGAACTCCACCGGATCCTCTCCCGCCTTGATGAGCTGTTCGTTCAGCACATCCATCATCTCCAGAAAAGACATGTGAGGGTTGGCCTCCACCTGATACGGCACAAGCCGACCTTCCGCGTCAGGCCCTTTCTGTCTCCACACTTTCAGATGTATCTTCATAAGTCTGTTCAATTCAAAAGGAAAAATTAAAAATGCAAAAGGGGATCATCTTCTCTCTCCGGTTCTCTCCCTCTTGCTCTCCTTTTTTTCATTTTTCATTTTTAATTGCTTCGCTTCCTACTTGTAGCTTCGCCGACTCGGCGTCACCCGCTCGAATTCCAGATCTTCCCTGTGCAGATTCGGCGCACCGCTGTCGCCGGAGAACTCCCAGGCGGCAACATACGAGAACTCATCGTCGTTCCGCAACGCCTCCCCTTCTTCGGTCTGATACTCATCGCGGAAGTGTCCGCCGCATGACTCCTCACGCTGCAGCGCGTCAATCGCCATCAGTTCGCCCAGTTCAAGGAAGTCGGCAACCCGACCGGCGAATTCCAGGTTCTTGTTGAACGTATTCATCTCCCCCGGCACCTTCAGGTTCTGCCAGAACTCATCCCGCAATTTTCCGATCTCCTGAATCGCGCTCTGCAACCCTTCGCGGTTACGCGACATGCCGACGTTGTCCCACATGATCTTTCCGAGATCGCGATGGAACTCCAGCACCGTTCGCTCTCCGTTGATCGAGAGAAGCTTGTTGATGCGGGTCGAGGCATCATGTTCGGCAGCGGCGAAGGCGTCGTTCGACTGATCGATTGCGGGGAACGCGTTGTTGGCGATGTAATCCCCGAGTGTGTGGGAGATGACGAAATATCCGTCGGAGAGTCCCTGCATCAATGCGCTTGCCCCCAGACGGTTGGCTCCGTGGTCGGAGAAGTTCGCTTCCCCAAGAACAAACAGCCCCGGAATTGTGCTCATCAGATGATAGTCGACCCAGAGACCTCCCATTGTGTAGTGGACCGCCGGATAGATCCGCATCGGGACCTCGTAGGGATTTTCGCCGGTGATCCGCATGTACATGTCGAAGAGATTTCCGTAGCGGGCCGAGATCGTATCCTTGCCGAGCCGGTTGATCGCATCGGCAAAATCCAGATAGACCGCCACGCCGGTCTCCCCCACGCCACGCCCTTCGTCGACGACATACTTGGCGTTACGCGAGGCGACATCACGCGGCACCAGATTCCCGAAGCTCGGATACCTCCGTTCGAGATAGTAATCCCGATCCGACTCCGGTATCTGATTCGGTGGCCGCTTGTCATCCGGACTCTTCGGCACCCAGACCCGACCGTCGTTCCGCAAACTTTCCGACATCAGGGTCAGCTTCGACTGATAGTCACCCGAGACCGGAATACAGGTCGGGTGAATCTGCGTATAGCACGGGTTGGCGAAGAACGCCCCACGCTTGTAGCAACGCCACGCGGCGGTGACGTTGGAATTCTTTGCGTTGGTTGAAAGGTAGAAGACGTTGCCGTAACCGCCGGTGCAGAGCAGGACGGCATCGCCGACATGCCGCTCGTAGGCACCGGTCACAAGATTACGCGTAATGATTCCCCGCGCCTTCCCGTCGACGACAACCAGATCAAGCATTTCCTGTCGCGCCAGCATCTCCACCTTTCCTGCATCGACCATCCTCTCAAGCGCCTGATAGGCTCCCAGAAGCAACTGCTGCCCGGTCTGCCCGCGGGCATAGAACGTACGGGAGACCTGCGCGCCGCCGAACGAACGGTTGGAAAGAAGGCCTCCGTATTCCCGGGCAAACGGAACGCCCTGCGCCACGCACTGATCGATGATGTTGTTGCTGATCTGCGCCAGACGGTAGACGTTCGATTCGCGGGCGCGGTAGTCACCCCCCTTGATCGTGTCGTAGAAGAGACGCCAGATCGAATCGCCATCCTCGTGATAGTTCTTGGCCGCGTTGATTCCCCCCTGCGCGGCGATGCTGTGGGCACGCCGGGCCGAGTCCTGAATGCAGAACGCCTTGACGTTGTACCCCAGCTCGGCCAGCGTTGCGGCGGCCGAAGCTCCGGCCAGTCCGGTTCCGACCACAAGGATCGTATGCTTCCTCTTGTTGTTCGGATTGACCAGTTTGCAAGTGTCCAGAAAATGTTGCCATTTCCCTTCCAGCGGCCCTTCCGGGGTACGTGCGTTGAGTATTGTGTCTGACATGGTTAAGAATACTGCCTGATGGCTGGAGATTTGTTCCCGGAATCCGAGAGTCGTCGATACCTGGCGACCACACGTGTCTCCCTCTATGCCTGTCTGAAATAGATTACCAGGGGAAGGATCAGAAACCCGACGGCCAGAAGCAGACCGAGT
>CBFGQN010000279.1:0-5786 GCA_965650895.1 uncultured Ignavibacteria bacterium
GATGGAGACGCGGGGATCGCCGGAAGGCAAATAGCGCATGGTGATCGAAGGATGGGAGTTGTGGGAACGAGGGACGTCGGCGATGTCGATCATATCGGAGACCGGCCATTCGATCGGCTCCCAGAGGATGGCGCCGAGGGGTCTCATCGGCAGAGAACGCCGCATGAAGACGTGATAGTCCTGAAGGGCACTATCAAAGCGAAAATAGGTGCAGAAGTAACGATCGGACACCGGGTCGTGAATCAGCTTGCGTTGATTGTTCCGCGTGAGGATGCCGGGAGCCATGGATTCGTCGGGCTGCGCATACGAAATCTCGAGGAGTGCGCTTCTTCCCGGCCCTAACGTTAAAAAAATCTTTGCGTCGATGGTATTATAACAGTGATAAACCGTATCAAGAGGTTTCCGTTTACCGATCAGCGGGAGAGAAGCGGTATCGGGAAAGACCTCACGCACGCGAACGAACCGGTTATACTGATTTGAAGTATCGGGATTGATCAGCCCGTGCAGCATCAGTTCGATCACCCGCGTCCCGGTCAGCGTATCGAGCACTGCCTTGGTCACCGCCGAGTACCCGATGTCGGCGCTGTCGTAGTTCTCCACCGAAAAAACGCGACGGTTCTGAACGGTCACAAAATTGGTATCCAGCAACCGGTTCCGCACCCCGCCGGTCGTGTCGATCATCGTCTCGTAGAACCTCAGTTCCACATACGTCTCCCACGCCGAGTCGACCTCGCCGGTCACAGGATGCCACGTTTTAACGGCATTCACGATTTCATCCGAGGGCAACGACCGGTGCTTCACCACGTTCGTGTCGTCGTCGTACGGAGAATCGGGCACGTTCGCTCCCCAGTGGACACTGTAGGCGTCCCGCCACTTCAGCCGCTTCAGCGTCGGCCCCACTCCTTTCAGCCAGGCGATGCTCTCCTTCAGTTCCTTGTAGGTGTTCCGGTAGCCCATGTAGAGGTCTTCGATCATCCCGAGCGTATCGCGGATGTAGACCCCGTTGATCACCGTGTCGTGATCGATGGACCGGCTCCGCATGGCATAGTCCACAACGTTGTAGAGCGTGTCGTTCAGATGCTGGCCGCCGAAGCCGGTCTCGCTGTCGCCGGTTTCCGCATCGTTGACCAGTCCTCCGTGTCCGTCTTCGTGTACCCAGGCGGAACCTTCAAAGGCGTAGAGACCCAGCCCGATTGCGCCGTAGGAGATCGGAGCCAGCCGCAAAGCGGTCCGGACCTCGGTCCGCTCCAGCCGGTGATCCATCGCGGTATCGTAGCGTTTGGCCGTGCTGTTCCAGCGGAGACGGAAGTAGGATTGCAATCCCACGTTCGCGAAGTAACTCCGTCCGGTCAGCCGGGCAAGCCGCGCGCACTCGTGCAGACCGGCCACCTTCCACTGTTGGCTGAAGCGGTCGTCGACATCGAGTTGTCCCGGAATCGCCGCACCGAGCCGCCCGTGCTGCCAGAAGAGTTCCATCGTGTCAATGCGCCCCTTTAACTGCTCGGTGTAACCGGACACGGACATCGAATCGAAGTCGAAGAAGTGGGAAAGGCCCCATCGCCCGCCGTTGTGCTGCTTGACGCTGGGGATGGTGTTCATGGCGAAGACGGTATCGTTTCCGTTGATGGTGTTGAACTGGAACTTGTCGCCGATATCGAAGAACGAGGAGGCGTAGTATGCGCCGTTGAGCGTGTGGTGGGCATGGCCGGCCCACTGCAAGTGCGGGACGGCGGCCCCGTGCATGGCGGTCATCGTGTCGTTCGGGGCATAGCCGTAGAGAGGGTTCGACTCGATCAGCTCCTGCATCACGCGGAAGGGAATCGAGGAGAGGGGAGGGGGCTCATCGGAGACCGACGGAGAGTGGACACTCGGATAGAGTGTGGAATCGGGAAGCTTCATCGTCACTGTGTCGATCTCGCGAAGCAGCGCAGCACGGAAGTCTTCTCCCTCATCCGCCTGCAACACATGGGCAATGGAATCACGAATCGACAAAGAGCGAAGGGCAACATCCTCGACACCGGTATAGATGACCTCGACATCGAAGCTGATGGCGGTGACGTTGGTATCGGTCGGTCCTCCCATCCCTTCACGACGGAAGTTGATCTTCTTGGCGGCTTCCTGGTAGAGATTCCAGTTCAAGGGAGGCTCTGTCGGTTTCAGCTCCGCTTTCGTGACGGCAAGTTGTTTATAGAGGAACCGCAGGTTCGTATCGGCTACCTGCATCGTATCGCTGAAGTTCGTCGAATCCCGATAGGTTTTCCCTTTGTCGACTTCATAGTAGACATTGATCAGCAGAAGCGTATCACTGTCAGATGCTTCCCCACCCTGAAACAGGTGCCCCTTCACCACAATGTAATGGGGCGAGCGGAACGTCCGCCACTTCTGCCACGTGTATTCCCCCGGATTGTCCGGGTCCGGCTTCGCCCAGTCGATCCCGTCGAATAACTGCGACGAGTTGATCGGGTTCGGCGTCGACTGCCATGACGAGCCGTTCCACGTCTGGTTCCACCGCTCACTCTGCGTCGCCGAGTCAAAGCCGAACGCAATGCCCGAGGCGATCGGATTGACCGCACCGCCGTTGAGCTTGTAGATCACCTCGCGCGGAGCCTGCCCTTCTTCTGCGTGGAAGGCATTAAGTCCTATCGAGTCAGGCGTTGCGAGATGCGTGAAGACATTGTCATCCCATGAGAAGACCGTGAAGACATCCGTGAAGTATCGCAAGGCGCGTAGCTCCGACGTGTCGTAGAAATAGAACAACGCCTCGCGTGAACTCGATCCCTGGTCCAGATATGACGGACGGTTCCCGTGACCGACGTAGTTCACCATCGGCACAATTCGCTTTCCCGCCGGAGCCGCGTCGATCAGCGTCTGATATTGCGGCCAGCGGGGATAAATGTAGTTCCCCTTCTCCACCGAACGCAGAATGTAATCGGCTCCGATGTTTGTCATGTAATCCCAGACGTTCTCGATCTCCGCATCGTAGTACGTGTAGAAGTAGATGCCGACCGGGAAGTCCGACGGGTACTGCCGGGCAAGGGGAACGGGTTCCGGAAAACCGGTACTGACCCAGTCTCGATATCCGGCCGGTTGGCCGAGTGCGGCGTCGGTGACGGCTCCTGCGATCAGCAGAAGCAACGCGAGGGTAGAACATGACCAGCCCGAGGGCGGACGGCAGTTGCGATGAGTCTTCATCGTCTCCTCCGTAAGATGTAAGTGAAGAATTGGTGAGCGGACAGATGTCGGTTCACCGACAGTTGAGTGTTACTGTTTGAGCACCTCCGCTGTGGCGATCACGCGGTCATCGGCTGCATAGGCGACGAGGATATATGCCCCCGAAGCAACCGACGCGCAATCCCACCGGGCCGCACCGACGTACGGATCAACCGTGCCGGAGATCACCTCCCGCCCGACCATATCGAAGACGGCAAAACGAACGGGCTTCTCTTTCAAGTTCCCACGCCAGGCGATCTGCAAGACATCGACGACAGGATTCGGCCAGAGGAACAACCCTCCCGACTCCCCGGCAATTGGAACTTCTTCAACGACGGTGCTCGGGTCATCAAAGGGGATGTACGGGCCTCCGGCCAGCACGACGGCAATGCCCCACCACTTGTCTGTTCCGTCGAAGGCTGTGCTATATCCTACGTCAGGCCAGCCGTCGTTATTGACATCGCCGATCTCTCCACCATAACGGAAGAGGAACTTGTTCAGCGATCCATCTTCTGCCGGTACATACCATGCTTCATAGTCATGATTCGGTCCTTCCGGACTTCCCGAAACATAATACCGGGCATAGTGATTGAGTTGTGTACGCCCTCCGATCGGCAGCATATCATAGGTGCCGGTACTGTCATTGAGCGAACCGGCTGATACAGAGTTCATGTTCCTGTCTCCTTCATAGTACACATCGGCATCCTCAAGCGTAAAGCTCCGCGTGCGCATACTCTTGCGGGAACTCAGGTATACCCGTACTCCGGCAACATCCTCATATTCCTGCGAGGCAAGGTCAGCCGCACCGTCTCCGTCGAGGTCATAGATGCCAAGGCCGAAAATACTGTTGATACCGATCTCTCCATGAACAAGTCGCAGATCACGATCCGGCGGGCGTTCCGCCCAGGAAGCAGGGGAATTATCGTCTCCCCAATAGAACCGGATCATATCGCCGATGCCGTCATACGTTCCCCCCAGCAGCATATCCATCTGGCCGTTTCCGTCGAAATCAAAGAAGCGAACGTTCCAGTTGTTTGCATCCCCAACTTCATGCGTATCCCGGATGATCACATCCGGTTCATCCAACTGGAAGTTCTCTCCACCAAAGTATATCCACACCTGATTGTCGTTATCGGCTTTTCTTGTTGTATCAAGACGAGTTCCAAAGATGGGAATAATGACGTCGTTGATATGATCGTTGTTAATATCCAGGACGTAAATAACCTCATGAGGATCAAGGAAACGCTCCAGTGCCGGTTCCTTTCTTCCAAAATCTATTTCATATGTAGGAACTTCGTTTACTCCGGTATCCGTCACCTCGTGCAGAAATACCTGATCATAATAACGACTGAAGTCCTCCACCACTTCCATGTAGCCATAGGTAAACAGCATAAATCTTCGCCCATCATTCCAGAAGTCACTCAGAGCAACATAGGTCACAGAATCCTTCTGCCAGAATGGCTCGGTCTTCGGAGGGTTCCCCCCTTCATAGAAATACCAGACATTGTCTCGAAGTTGATGAACCGCAAAATCAGCCGTGTCATCACCCGAAATATCCACACCTCCCCAGATGTTGTAGCCGTATTGTTCAAATGTGCCGACCTGTCCTCGTTCAGTCCAGATCCTCCGAAGCTTCACCGCCTCAGGATTGGCTACCAACTGGTTCTGCGCAAGGAGTGGTGTGCCCGTCAAGAAAAGCGCTCCGAGGAGCGGGAGGAAGAAAGAGATATGGGAAGGTGTTGAATGCATGATTCATAACAATTAAGTATGGACTGAAGTTAACCGATACGGCCCCCGTATGCAAGGTGATTCTCCATCTCTTTTCCTTCATTTCGATCCATTTGCGGCACCTTCAGTTCACTTGACGTCGTTTAGTTTGCCGGCTGTTTTATCACGTTTGCCGTCGCTATACTCCCGGCCAATGAGATTGCAAGTGCCGTTTTCTCGGAACCATCAATCTACAGTAGAAAACAGACTATAAATTCTCTCGCAAAATGATTTGCCGGGAGTATATCATGTGATCATCCGAGCCATAGACAACCAGCACATAGGTTCCGTCATCCACCGACGCGCACTCCCATTTGGCCGAACCTCGATAGGGATCGACTGTGCCGGAGACGACTTCCTGTCCGACTATGTCAAAGACGGCAAAGCAATGAGGGGGCGTGAATTTGACTTGTGGTCTCTCGCATCTCCCTCCCTCTTCCTATCTTCTCTTTCCCCGACATAATCCACTAATCTCTCTTTCACTATGGCATCGCAGTCAGAGGAGTTCAGGGAACTGGAGCGGAAGTTGAAGAGGAGCATCGATCCGACCGAGCGGATCGATCTGCTGAACGATCTCGGCTTCCGCCTGATACGGAATGAACCGGTCCGGGCAACCGAGCTGGCTGAAGAGGCGGGTCGACTGGCCACGGAGATCGGCGACCGTGACCGCTACGCCCGGAGTCTGCTTGTGATCGCTGCGGCCTGCGAGACCCGATCGCTCTATGTCGAAGGGATCGAAAAGGCCGAAGAGGCGATCGCAATCTATCGGGGGATGGGGAACGATCAGGGGCTGGCAAACGGACTGAACT